>NZ_JBHWZS010000324.1:0-9725 GCF_042728155.1 Streptomyces sp. NPDC060209 | reverse complement strand
ACCCGTCCTCCGGGTCGCTCCCGCTGACCAACGCCCACACCATCAATGCCTGTACGAACACGGTGCCGGCGAGCACCACCACGAGCACGGCGCGCAGCGCACGCACTGTCAGATTTCCCATGGCCCATCCTCCCATCGAGTTACGATGGTAATCTATCGACTTTCGATAGGTTAAGTAAAGGGGGAGACGGAGGGTGGGCGGCGGTTCGCCACCCTGGCCGGACGCCGGCGCTCCTCACATGGCATGGCGTTCGCGCGAAGCGTCTTGATCCTGTCGAAGTCGGCCTCGCCTGAGCACAAGTCGGCCCCACCCGACTGCGCCGAAGCCCTGAGCGGGACCCTGGCCATCACGTCGTAATGGGGATCTTCTCCAGTTCCTCCAGCGGCGGGCCGTAGGCGGCCCGTGCGTAGTCGTCTAGCGCCCGGCGGCCCTTCTCGACGCCGTCGTCGACCCTTACGGACACGAACAGGGCCGGTGTGACGTCATCGGCCGGGCGCGCGGCCCCGGTCGCCGCCTTGCGTACGTCCAGCAGCCCGGACTCGACACCGCGACGCCCGCCGTGACGTCCGCGGGGGATGTCCACGACGGTGCGGACCTCCGTTTCCTGCGCCTCCCCCTCGGCTGCGGAATCCCCCATCGCGGGACCAGCGAGCGGGAGGGCGACGGATGCGGCGGGGGCCGAACCGTAGCGAGCGGCGGCGGCGTTGGCGGACTCGACGGGTACGGCCAGGGCTGAACCGCTCAGCGCGAGCAGTAGCCCGGCAGTGGTGAGAGCGGCGCCGAGAAGTGACTGACGACGGGCGGCACGGAGCGAAGACATGGGAGTTGGGGGCTCCTTCGGGGCACGGACGCACCGGGGCCGGCGGCCTGGTGACGCTGTGGCACGTGGAGGCCACGGTGGTGGGGGCCGCGCGGGAGGCGCAAGCAATTCGTCCCTGGTCGAAGGAGCCCGGCGCACGCTTGTCAGCGGAACGGGCCCTCGCTACGTTCCCGACGTCTCACCGCGCCTCGACCCGGCTCCGTCCGGGCCGCCTCCCCCACCTAGGAGCATTCGTGAGGTTCCTCAGACGCCTTCCCGCTCTGTTCGTCGCCGCCTTGATGGCCCTGGCCGGACTGTCGGTCGCCCCGGCACAGGCGAGGGAGGCCGGTGCGACGGCCGCACCCGTCTTCAAGGCCCCCTACCCCTGCGGCCAGCGCTGGACGTACAGCCACCACTCGGCCGAAGTGCGCCGGGCGCTGGACTTCGTGCGCTCCGACGGCGGTCCGACGGCAGGCACCCCGGTGCTCGCCTCGGCAGCCGGCACGGCGACCCGTTACTCGCAGCCGAGCGGTGCCGGCAACTACGTGGCCATCGACCACGGCGGCGGCTGGAAGACGTACTACTTCCACCTCTCCGCCTACTCCGTCCCCAGCGGCGCGTCCGTCGCCCAGGGGCAGCAGATCGGCGTCACCGGCAGCACCGGCAACTCCTCCGGGGCACACATCCACTACGAGCAGCTGCTCAACGGGGTGGGCCAGAACATCGTCATCAACGGCGCCGGCCTCTCCTACCCCGGCAGCTACAACCAGGCGTACCTGACCAGCGACAACGGCTGCGGCGGCAGTGGCCTCCCGTTCAACACGTGGGGCAGCGGGGTGAATGTCCGTTCCGACGCCCGCGTCAGCGCGCCCGTCGTCACCACCCTCGCCGGTCCGACGGCTGTGCGCGTGCTGTGCCAGAAGCAGGGTGACACCGTCAACGCCGAGGGATACAGCAACAACTGGTGGAGCAAGCTGCGCGACCAGAACGGCTTCATCAGCAACATCTACATCGATCACCCTGACGCGAAGCTGCCCGGCGTCCCGCTCTGCTGAGCCAGCCACCGCAGTGGCTCGTAGGTGGTCCGGCCGGCGCGCAGTTCCGGTCGGACCGCCGCACACTCCGGCCGAACCGGCGCCGGGCCACACCGGAACTCTGGCATGCATGCGTCATTTCTGTGATGCGCGTAGAGTTTCGCTGGACGGGCGTCACCGGCGCCCGTGACCACCGGGGGTGCGCGTGCTACGGGTGGATTTCACGAGCCAGGAACTGGCCCGCTTACGCGTCGCGTCCGGCGTGGACCCGCTCTGGGAGACCGCGCTGAGTCTGCACCTCCTGCAGAACCGCCAAGCGCCGCTCGCATTCGGGACATGGCGCCGGGAGGTGGTCGCGGCCCTGCGGCGCTCCGGCCTCGTCCCCGTGACACGCGCACTGACGCGACTCTGCCCGGACGGCTCCTACTTCCCGGACTTCCTCACGCCCGGCCGCGGGGACACGGATCTGGAGACCGGGCTCGACCGGCTGCTCTCCACACCTCGACACCGCCTCCGCGCCGAGATCGTCCGGCTCCACGCTCACACGACAGGACCCGTCCCGGCCGGCCTGCGCACGCTGGCCGACGGGTGCCCCAAAGCGCTGCACCGCCTGGGAACGGCCCTGCGCGCCTACCACCAGGTCGCCGTCGAGCCCTACCTCACCGCAATGCGCGCGCAGGCGGCAGCCGACCGGACCGTACGCGCCCAAGCCGTCCTCAGCCACGGCGCGGAGGGCCTGCTCACCGGGTACGACCAACTGCCCGGGTGGCGCTACCGGGAGGGGAGCCTGCGCGCCCCGTACCCCGTCGAGCGTGAACTGAGTCTGCGGGGCAGGACGCTGACGCTCGTGCCGGCCTTCTTCTGCGTACGCGCCCCGCTCGCCCTCGTCGACGAGGAACTGCCGCCGGTCCTCGTCCACCCCCTCTCGCCCGCGCCCGGTTGGCTCGAACGCGGCCGCTCCGGCGGGGACGCCCCTGTGGCGCAGCTCATCGGTGCCTCCCGTGCCGAACTCCTCCGGATGCTGGACCGCCCGATGACCACGATGGACATCGCCGCGGCGCTCCGCCTCGCGCCGTCGACGGCCAGTCGGCACGCCACCGTGCTCCGCGAGGCAGGACTGCTGCTCTCCCAGCGTCAGGGCGTGCGGGTGCTCCACCATCGAACGGGGCTCGGCCGTGCGGTGCTGGACGGCGTTCTGAAGTGAGCCGCCGTGCAGGCGGTCCGGGATCCGGTGCGGGGTGCAGGGAAGGGGAGGCGGCGCGCGTGGCACGGCCGCCCGACCAGGGAGGCCGTGCCTGATCCGTCCTCCGGAACTCAGGCAGGTCCCCTTCGGCGGAGGCGGGCGGACCCCGGTTGAGCACCCGTCACCCCGAGGTCCTTCAGTAGGCGTGTCCCATGTGGGCCAGAGCCTGTTTCAGAAGCACTCCGTGGCCGCCCGGCATTTCGCTCTGCACAGCCGGTGAGGCCGCCTCCTGCGGGCTGAACCAGACCAGGTCCAGTGCGTCCTGCCGCGGGCGGCAATCTCCGGTCACCGGCACGACGTATGCGAGGGACACCGCGTGCTGGCGCGGATCGTGGAACGGGGTGACGCCCGCGGTGGGGAAGTATTCGGCAACGGTGAAGGGCTGCAGCGAGGCCGGGACACGCGGCAGGGCCACGGAACCGAGATCCTTCTCCAGATTGCGCAGCAGGGCGTCACGGACCCGCTCGTGGTGCAGGACGCGGCCGGATACGAGGGCGCGGCTGATGGTTCCGTCGGTGCCGATCCGGAGGAGCAGCCCGATGCTGGTCACGTCGCCGCTCTCGTCCACCCGCACAGGGACGGCCTCGACGTAGAGGACGGGCATCCGGGCTCTAGCCATGTCCAGTTCGTCCGTGGTGAGCCAGCCGGGAGTGGTTTCCGTCATGTCAGACATCGCTTGATCATACTTACCCGGCCGGGATTCTGGTCGCATGTCCGCCACAGCCAGCTCGTCCTCTGCCGATGAGGCGCGCGGGCGGCAGAGGGGAGTTCTCGGGGAGCCCGTCGGCTCTGAACAGCCCCGACCACCCGGGGCATGCTGCCGATGCCGGGATCCTGGACGACCGCGCCGACGTCGCACGCCGAGCCCACCTTCTCGTCCGCGCTTCGAAGGAGTGACGTCTCACGCGGTTCCTGCACCGTCCGATGCGGCCTCGGCCAAGGAGTAGATTACGGAACGCTGTCGCTTGTGGCGCCGGATGCGGCACTTGGCCACGAGCGGGTCCAGGGCGTTGCGCCATTACTCGGGCAACCAGGTGCCCCATATTCACCGCATACGCGTTCGGTTAGGCTGACCTTGCCTGGAGTGGGGTCCCGGGCGTACAGGTTCGGATTCCGGTGCCACAGGTGGGAACCTGGCGGACGGAACAGGCAGAGGCAGGGCGCAGGTGAGAAACGGTGACCGGGCACGTGTGCGTCGTGCACCCGGCGAGGCGGGACCGCCCATGCGGGTAACCAGGGACGCGGCTTTCAGCCCAGGGCCCGGGACGAGGGACGCGGCTTTCAGCCCAGGGCCCGGGACGAGGCATCGTGGATGAGCTCGCGCTCACAGCCGGAGCCCTGTACGTGATCGTCCTGCTACGCGCCGGAGGGACGTTCGCCGTTGGGTGGCTCGCCGGCGCCGGTGCCCGGCGCAGCAGGTTCGCCGGGAGGATCTCTTCGGCGAAGTTCCGGCGTGCCGAGCGGGCGATCCAGCGGTGGGGCGCGCCGGTGGTGGCAGCCTCTTTCCTGACCGTCGGTTTCCAGACCGCCGCCAACTTTCTCGCGGGCAGCATGCGCATGCCGTTGCCGCGCTACCTCCCTGCCCTGCTCCTGGGCGGAGCGGCCTGGGCGCTGATCTACGCGACTGCGGGGCTCGGCGTGCTCGAAGTGCTGGGAAGGCTCTTCGCCGAGCGGACGGCCCTCGGAGTGTCCGCCGTGGCCGCCCTCCTCTTCGCGGTGTGCGGGGTGGTGGTGTACCGCAGGAGAAGGGCGGTCCCGTCCTGCGGTGACACAGCGGCCGACGAATCGTGAACCCGTCCCGCGAGGGCAGATTCCGCAGCGGGCGTGGGAGAGGGCTATGCCGCGTTGGACGAGGCGTGCGAGCCTGGGTCCATCGTCCCGGCCGTGGGCTGATCCGGTTGCTTCGGCGGCGGGTTCACCCCGTGCTCGGAACTCACCCATCAGGCAGCCGCCTTCGAGTCGTCGGCCAACAGCGCCGAGAGCGGCTTGCCTACTGCATCAGCGAGGGCGTCACCTTCGAGCGGAGAGCAAGATCGGCTCTTCGTCCATGCGTTGGCCTGCCGAACCGAGTCGGCGCCGGGACCAGATGAGGATGGCAGCAAGGCGGAGCGCGGCCTGACGAGTGATCGCGGCATCACACCCGAGATCGCCCGCCGTGGTGCGTCGCAGGTTCAGCCTGGGCAAGACAAATAGAGCTGAAGCCGTACGCTGACCGTGTGCACAGTGTTGAGCTGCTGCCCGACGAGGCCACCGACCGGGCGGTCCGGGAGGTGTGGCGCCGTCTGGCGGACGAGGGCTTGCCCAGCCAGGCCGCACATCGGCATCCGACCAACCGGCCGCACCTCACCCTCGTCTCGGCAGACACTCTGCCTGCCGAGATCCGAGGCCGTCTCAGACAAGCGTTCGCAGGTCTTCCCGTCCCGCTGCGCCTTGACGGCCTCGTACGCTTCTCCGGCCGCATGCAGGTGCTGGCCTGGGCGGTCCGGCCCGACGACGTTCTGCTGCACCTGCACGAGACGGTGTGGCGCATCGTGCGTGAGGCACCGCAGAGCGGGCGGCCGAATTCGCACCTTGCTCCCGCCCGATGGGCCCCCCACATCACTCTCGGCCGTGGACGCGACACGGCGTGGGACGTCCCCGACAACCGGCTGCTCCCCGCCACGGCGGACGCGTCGGCAGTCGCGACGGGCCTATGGACAGAAGCCCGGTACTACGACTCGCTCACCCGAACCACGGGCCGCCTGGGTCCAGGCCCGGAGCGGCCGTGTCAACCATGATCTCCAGCCAGCCTTCAAGACGCCCCCCACGCCCGCGGAAACGGCCCCACATTCATGGGGAGCGGTGTCGCCGCTCTGCGCGGCCCGCGACCGGCCCCCCGTCCCGGTCGCGGACCGCACGCCGGTCGGCGAGACCGGTCAAGGGTTGGGACAGCCCTCGTACGGACCCTTTCGCCGGAGCCCTCAGCGCACCGCGCAGCCGTCTGCCATCGCCTGGTGCGGGGCTACGGCTCAGGGGCGCACCCGGTGGATCACATGCCAAGAGCTCGCGCAGCGAAGTTCCTCGCCCTGCTCGGTGAGGCACTCGCGGGCGTCGATGTAGTACAGGTCTGGCGCGAAGCTCCATGTGAAGCTGTTGGTCGCCTGGTTGCCCGTGGCGTTGAGATTCTCGTACCTGCTGCTCCAGCCGTCGTTGTAGTACGCCATGACTTCGAGTCGAGCGCCGTGGCCGTCCGCCGCGGTGTCCTTGATATTGGCAGCCAGAGAGTAGCGGCCGTCGGAGCCGAGGGTGAGAGAACCCCAGGCGTGCGCACCGACCACACCGGAGCCGCTGCCTTCGAGGGTCCAGGAACCGAGAGCCGCGTGAGCCTGGCCAGGCATCACGAAGACCGCGACCAACGCCCCCAGGCCGGCGATTGCAGCCTGAGCATGGCGCCGAATACGTGTGTTCATCTTACGAACCCTTCGGTCGAGACGAATGAGAACCGCTGTGCCCGGCGCGCCCTGCGTCTCCTGACGCCACGCGCGAGTGCACCGCTCGTTCCGTTCCGGGCGATGTAGCGCCCGGAATCGGTCACGTCGACAACCATGTACGGCCGACCTGGGGCAAACCTTGCGAGAAACCTTCAGGGGCAGGTCACAGTGCCTTGCAGGCCTGTACCGGCACGAAGGGGGAGCGCGGCATGGTGGAGTTCCAGTTACTGAGCGGCCTTGAGGTGCGAGTCGGTGGTCGGCCGGTCCCACTGGGGCACCCGCGGCAGCAGTGCGTTCTGGCGGTTCTGCTGATTGACGCAAACCGCCTCGTGTCGGCCGACCAGCTGCTCCACCGCGTATGGAACGATCGCGTGCCCCTTCGCGCCCGGGACACGCTGTACTCCTACATCTCGCGTTTGCGCCGCGAGCTGGACCCGCACGGCATCCTTCTGGCCCGCAGGTCCGGCGGCTATGTGCTCGACATCGACAAGACCACAGTGGATCTGCACCGCTTCCGCCATCTGGCAGCGCGGGCCAGGAAGGGCCCGGACGACCGGTCCGCCCTGAAACTCTTCGAAGAAGCGCTCGCGCTTTGGCAGGGCGAACCGCTGGCGGGCCTGGACTCCCCGTGGCTGGACACCGTACGCGAGCAACTGCGGGCAGAACGATGGGCAGCGGAGCTGGACCGGACTGATGCCATGCTGCGCTCCGGCCGCCACAGCGAGTGCCTGGCCGAACTGTCAGCACGGGCAGAGGCCCATCCCTTGGACGAGCGGGTGGCCGGCCAGTCCATGATCGCCTTGTACCGCGAGGGCCGCCCCGCTGACGCCTTGGCCCACTACCAGAGCATCCGAGTGCGGTTGGTCCACGAGTTGGGGGTCGATCCCGGCCAAGCCCTTCGGCAGCTTCACCAGCGCATAATCACCTCCGACCCTGCTCTCGACCTGCCCCTCGGACGCTCCGTAACAGCTTCCTCACCTGCACGTCAGGAGGCCTCACCAGCAGCAAAGTCGCATGCGCCGGCATCAGAGGGGTCGGACGAAGCCACCAGAAGCAGTCACGAGGATCGGGTCGGAGTGAGCTCACAACAACCGCGCCCTCGCCTGCTCCCGCCGGCCCCGTCCCTGTTCGTGGGCAGGGAAGACGAGTTCGCCAAGGCTTGCCGACTGCTCGACCACAAGACGTCGGGGCCGTCGACCTTGCTGGTCACCGGGTCAGCCGGGGTCGGAAAGACGGCCTTCGTCGTGCGAATGGGGCATCTGCTGGCGTCCAGGTTCCCGGACGGCCAGCTCTACGTGGACCTGCGGGGTTTCGATGACGAGCCGGGCGAGCCGTTCACGGTTCTGGGTACCTTCTTGCGGGCGCTCGGCGTCCACGGCGGTGCGATGCCTCCGGACGTGGCAGGGAGAATCAACCTCTACCGCACCCTGCTGGTCCAGCGCAGG
Organism: Streptomyces sp. NPDC060209; assembly: GCF_042728155.1. Taxonomy (NCBI): domain Bacteria; kingdom Bacillati; phylum Actinomycetota; class Actinomycetes; order Kitasatosporales; family Streptomycetaceae; genus Streptomyces; species Streptomyces sp. NPDC060209. The sequence continues at coordinate 1,733 of NZ_JBHWZS010000324.1, read as the reverse complement.
ACACTCGTCGTGTTGGACAACGCGGCCGATGCGGTGCTGGTGGACGACCTTCTGCCCAGCGGTGAGCACTGCGCCGCCATCGTCACCAGTCGGACTGCGCTGGCGAGCCTGAGCGGTATTCGGCTCCCTCTCAGAGTCTTCGACTTCGCGACGGGGCTGGCTCTGTTGCGCGAGATGGTGGGCGCAGAACGAATTGCCGCGGAGCCCGACTCGGCCCGGGCCATCGTGGATACCTGCGGTGGGCTTCCCCTCGCGGTATGGGTCACCGGAGCGCGGCTGGCCGCACGACCGCACTGGACGCTGACCAAGGTCGCCCGTGCGCTCGCCGACAAGCAACGCAAGCTTGATGAGCTGGCTGTCGGCCACATCGCCGTGCGGGCCAGCCTGGAGCTGACCTACCAGGGCATGAGTCACATGGACAGGCACGCCCTGCGGATGCTCGCCCTGCTCCCTGGACCGGATTTCGCCGTCTGGGCCCTTGCCGCGCTGCTGGACACGGACCTGGGCCGAGCGGAGGCCGTCCTCGATGAGCTGGTGGATGTGCACGTGGTGGAGGTCGGGGTGGCCGTTGCCACCGGACGGCGCTACTGGCTGCACGACCTGCTGCGGCTGGTGGGCCGGGAACGGGCGGAGCAAGAGGTCTCACCGCAGGAACGTACGGCCGCGCTCACCCGGCTGCTCGGGGCGAGCCTGCACCTCGCCGACCTCGCAGCGGACACCCTCAGTGTCGACTTCCAAGGCATATCGCAGCTGGACCTGGTCTCCTGGCGGCTGGCCGCGACCGAGGCCGATCAGCTGCTCGCCGATCCGCTGGCCTGGTTCAACGACGAACGCCAGTTCCTCGTGAACGTGGCAGGGCAGGCGCTGGACGGAAGGGAGAGCGTCGTAGCCGCCGCCGGGCTGGCCACTTCCCTCACGACCCTCTTCCAGGTAGGCAGCCACTTCGACGACTGGGAAAGGATCCAGAACCGTGCGCTCAAGGCGGCCCTGAGCAGCGGCGACCGGCACAGCGCCGCGAAGGTCCATCGTTGCCTCGGCGAACTCACCACCATCCTCGACCGCTATCCGGAAGCACTGAACCACTTCGAGCAGGCCCTGCTGCTCACCGAGGGGCAGGAGCCCACCTACCGGGCCAGTGCCATGGCCGGACTGGCCTATGTGTACCGGCTCCTCGGCCAGTACTCCTCAGCCGCCCTCCATTTCGAAGAGGCCGCCGAGCTCGCCGAGTCGGCACGAAACGACAACTGCCTCGTCTACGCGACCAACGGCCTCGGCGTCATCGACCTCGAGCAGGGACGTGTCGAGGCCGCCGTCGTGCGCTTCACCAAGTGCCTTCGGGTGAGCCGGATCGCGGGCTACCGGCCGGGGGAGGCCCAAGCCCTGCGATGCCTGGGCCAGAGCCATCGAGCACTCGGCGACTACCCGGCCGCCGCCGACGCCTATCGGCAGGCCGCCGCGATCAGTGAAGACCTCGGCGACCGCCTCAGCGCCACGCACGCCACCTGCTGGCTCGGGGACATCCTGGTCCGGCAGGGCGAGCATGGTGAAGGACGCCGCTTGCTGGCCCGGAGCCTGTGGACCTACCGGGAATTCGGCAACCTCTGGGGCGAAGCGGCGACACTGTACGCGCTCGCCGAGGCACAACTCGCAGTCGGCCGTTCCGTACCCGCGCGCAGGCGCGCCGAAGCCGCCGTCAGGCTCTGGAGGCAGATCGGCTCCAGCAGGTGGCTGGC
>NZ_JBHWZS010000323.1:0-9759 GCF_042728155.1 Streptomyces sp. NPDC060209 | reverse complement strand
GGCCTGGCCGCGACCGCCCGTCTGCCCCTCGTCGCCGGCCGGATCGGCGATCTGGACGACGGTTCCATCGTCGTCAACGAGGAGTGGGAGACACGGACGGTGGGGCAGCGCGTGAGCGTCTGGCTGGGTGACGGCCGCAAGGTGTCGCTCCGCGTCGCGGCCGTGATGCGCACCGGCACCGGGAGCAACGGGGTCTATGTGACCCCGTCGAACGCGGCAGGCGCCGGCATCGACCGTATCGACATCAGGCTCCGTGAGGGGGCGGACCGTTCAGCGGTCGAAGCCCTCCTCGAGAAGGCCGGGCGCGACACGGACACCCCGGTCATGACGAGGGACGCCTGGGTGACCGCGCACTACCCGCGCACCAGCGGCAACACCCGGGCGGGCCTGCTGCTCATCCTCGGCATCGCCCTGCTGTACACGGGGATCGCCCTGGCGAACACGCTGGTCATGGCCACCTCGGACCGGGTACGCGACCTGGCGGTGCTCCGCCTCACCGGCGCCACGAAACCGCAGGTGCTCCGGCTGGTGGCGGTCGAGGCACTGATGGTGGTGGCCGTGGGCGCGGTCATGGGAGCGGCGGTGGCCGGGCTGAACCTGCTGGGAGTGAAGGGCGCCCTGGAACTCCTCTCGGTGAGCTCCCCGGTGGCTGTCCCGTGGACGGCCCTCGGCGCTGTACTGGCCGCATGCGCCGTGGCGGCCACGGTCTCCGCCGTACTGCCCGCGCTCGCGGCACTGCGTACGGGACCGGTCGAGGTGGCGGGCGCACGCGAGTGAGCCGGGCGGGGGTACGGATACCTGGCGGCGGGCCCGGCCCGCCGGGTTCAAGGGCCCGTCGTGACCGGCCCGGCGGGTTCAAGGCCCGCCCTCCAACGGCCCGGCGGGTTCAAGGGCCCGTCGTGACCGGCAGTTCCGACGCCAGGCCCCATTCGCTCCACGACCCGTCGTACACGGACACGTCGCCGTACCCGGCGAGTTCGGCCGCGAGCGCCAGCACGCAAGCCGTGACGCCCGACCCGCAGCTGACGACCAGTCGCTCCCGGCTCCCCGCCGACGCCTCGAACAGGGAACGGAGTTCCTCCACAGGGAGCATCCGGCCCTCGCGCTGAACCGCGTCGAAGGGCAGGTTCACCGCCCCCGGCATATGGCCGCCGCGCAGCCCGGGCCGGGGCTCGGCGGCCGTACCCGCGAACCGCTCACGGGACCTCGCGTCGAGGACGGCCGCTCGTGGGTCGGCGAGGGCGTCCACGACCGCTTCGCTGCCGACCAGCGCTCCGGGTCGCGGGCGGGCGGCGAAATCCCCCTGCCGCCCGGCGCTTTCCGGCGCGAGGTCCTCGACCGGGAGCCCGGCCGCTTCCCAGGCGGGCAGCCCTCCGTCGAGCACCGCGACGCCGTCGAAGCCCATCGCTCGGAGCATCCACCAGGCGCGGGGGCTGGAGTAGATCCCCGCGGTGTCGTAGACGACGACGGTGTCCGTCCCGTCCACCCCCAGGGCCCGCATCTCCTCGGCGAACCTCGCCGCCTGAGGCATCGTGTGGGGCAGCTGTTCGGCGTGGTCGGACATGGCCCCGTCGATGTCGAAGCGCCGGGCGCCCGGAACACGCCGCCCGGCCGAACGGTGCGCACCCACCGAGGCGTCGAGGACCACGGCCCCCGGCCTCGTCAGCCGACTCGCGAGCCAGTCCGCATCGACGAGCGGGCCGGGCAGGTCCGCCGCTCCGGCGTCAACAGCCGTACTCCGGTGCTCAGTGGCCATGAATGACATCCCCCGCGTCGAATCGCTCCGCGTGCTCGTTCCGCTTCCGGCGTCCTGTGCCCGCACTCCAGGCAGCTCCACGGCCGTCGCGGCCCGTCCAGCATAGAGAGAGGGGCGGGCCCGTCGTCCGCGGCCGCGGACGGCCTACCGCCGCGTCTCGCCCGGCGTACGGTCCACGTCCTGCGCGACGTCGAGGAGGACCTGGCAGGTGTACCGGAACTCCTCCAGGAGCCGGGTCGCCTCGGTGACGAGGATGCCGTACGGCGCCGAGGGGTCGGCCAGGGACAAGGACAGGCGGCGGGTCTCCTCGACCACCTCGTCCCGGCGCGCTTCGGCCTCATCGGTGAGCCGCTCCAGCCGTTTCGCCTGCGGGAGCAGCGTGGTCTCGTCCAGCGTGGTCAGCACCTCGGCGACCGCGCTGACGGATTCCAGGAACGCCGCGTAACGCCGCAGGAACGGCCGCCGGGCCTCGTCCTCCTCGCGGGACCGGTCGAGGCCGCGGGTGAGCGCGGCCACCTGGTAGAGCGTGCGTTCCAGGGCGCCGAGCACGGACTCGTAACCCTGGAAACCGGGGTGGCCCCGGTAACGGCGCAGCAGACGCCGGGGGTTGAGCAGCGCGCTCTCCTTGGCCGTCTGGAGTCCCGACCTCGCCTGCCCGATCATCTCTCCGGTACGTGCCGCGCGGGACCGCCATCCTCCGGTGGTGTCCTGGTCGGGCACCCCCTCGGCCAGCACCGGATGCATGTCGGCGAGCAGGTCGTGGAGGGTGTGGGCGAGGCTGCGGATGCCGTACTCCGCGCTGCGGTAGCGCAGCGGCGGGGCCACGAGGACGTTGACGGCGGTACCGATCGCACAGCCGATGAGGACGAGCAGCACGATCTCGCCCAGAGCGCGCAGCCGCTGGGAGTCCCCGGACGCCGAGGTGTAGGTCGCGAAGGCGAAGAAGGCCGCGGTCGCGACCTGCGGTCCCTGGACACCCAGGACGTGCCAGCGCCCGATCGTCAGGGCGATGAGTGCCACGAGCACGAAGGTCAGGAGGTCGGGCCCGGCAAGGAACCCGAGAGCCGCCTGCACCAGGACCCCTGCGACGACGGCGCCGACGTAGCGCAGCGACTGGATGACCGAGCGGTAGACGGTCACCTGCATGATCAGCACCGCCGAGAACGGGGCGAACGCCGGCGACCGGGCCCCGAGGACGTCGTAGGCGATCAGCCAGGCCAGGCCGGCGGCGAGGGTGCTCTTCGCGATCACCAGCAGGGTGTCGCGCTCGTCCCCGGAATAGGAGAAGGCGTGCCGCCACCACTGTGCGACGGCGGCGAACCGTCCCGTACGCGTCCGCCCGGTCGTCGTGCCGCCGGCCATCAGTCCCTCGTTCCCGCTCCGGTCATGCCGTCCACGCGCGAGCGGCTTCCTGCGCTCCGCCGCATTGCAGCCGAGCAACCGTACGGACTCGGTGAGCCGGCCGAAGTGGCGCCTGCGCTTCACTCGCGTGCCCGGCTGAGCGCAATCGAAGCGAAGGGGCTGGACGGCTACGGGGCGAGGGCGCCGGGACCACGCACAGCGGAGCGGCCCCCTCCTGACGTCTTCGCAGCATCCAGGAAAAGCAAAAGCCCCAGGTCACGGCGAGTGAGTCCTGAGGCTTCTACAGAGCCGCCTTCGGGATTCGAACCCGAGACCTACGCATTACGAGTGCGTTGCTCTGGCCAACTGAGCTAAGGCGGCACGCTCTGTCGCACCATGGTGCGGTCAGCAGCGGAGCCAAGTCTACACAGTTTCCAGGGGTGCTCCGTACCGCCCGCCCTCGCGGCCGTACCCGCAGGTCAGGTGCACTTCTTGCCGTCCTTGGGCGGCGTGCCGTCCAGCAGATAGGTGTTGATCGCCGTGTCGATGCAGTCGCTGCCCCGGCCGTACGCCGTGTGCCCGTCGCCCTCGTAGGTGAGCAGGCTGCCGGAGGAGAGCTGGTCCGCGAGGGACTCGGCCCACTTGTAGGGGGTGGCCGGGTCTCGGGTGGTGCCGACCACCACGATCGGGGCGGCGCCCTTCGCCTCGGTGCGGTGCGGGGTACCGGTGGGGTCCACGGGCCAGGAACCGCAGTTCAGGGCGGCCCAGGCGAAGCCCCTGCCGAAGACCGGGGAAGCCTTCTGGAACTCCGGGAGCGCCTTCTCCACCGCTTCGGAGCCGGCGAAGGCGGGGGCGAGGTCGACGCAGTTCACGGCCGCGTTGGCGAACATCAGATTGGCGTACTCACCGCTCGGCTCACGCTCGTAATAGCCGTCGGCAAGGGCGAGGAGGCCTGATCCGTCACCGCGCTGCGCCCCGGCGACGGCTTCGCGGAGCTGGGGCCAGGCCGACTCGTCGTACATCGCCGCGATCACACCAGTGGTCGCCAGCGACTCGGTCAGCCGCCGGGTCTCGCCGGTCGGCACCGGATCGGAGTCCAGCTCGCCGAAGAGTTTCTTCAGCGCCTTCGCCGCATCCGCGGTGGACGTGGTGCCGAGCGGGCAGTCGGTCTGCTTCACACAGTCCGCGGCGAAGGACTGGAACGCCGCCTCGAAGCCGGCGGTCTGATCGCGGTTGATGTCGATCGCGGGGAGCGACGGGTCCATCGCCCCGTCCAGGACGAGACGTCCCACCCGGGCGGGGAACAGTTCGGCGTAGGTAGCGCCGAGGAACGTGCCGTACGAGGCGCCGACGTAGTGCAGCTTCTCGTCGCCGACCAGGGAGCGCAGGATGTCCATGTCGCGCGCTGTCTCCACCGTGGAGACATGCGGGAGGATCTTGCCGGAGCGCTTCTCGCAGCCGCCGGCGAACTTCTCGAAGGAGTTGTTCAGCTCGGTGACCTCACCCTTGTCGTCCGGGGTCTGGTCCACCTGCGTGTAGGCGTCCATCTCCTTGCCGGTGAGGCACTCGACCGGTTCGCTGCGGGCCACTCCGCGGGGATCGATCGCCACCACGTCGTACCGGGCACGGACCGGGGCGGGGTAGCCGATGGCCGCGTAGCCCTGGAGATAGCCGACGGCCGAGCCGCCCGGGCCGCCGGGATTCACCAGGAGCGAGCCGATCCGCTTGCCCGGCCCGGTGGCCTTCTTGCGGGAGACGGCCAGCTTGACGTCTCCGCCGTCGGGCTTCGCGTAGTCCAGCGGGGCCTTCATCGTGGCGCACTGGAAGCCCTCGACGCCGCAGTCCCGCCAGCGCAGCTTCTGCCCGTAGTACGGCTCGAGTTCCTCGGCGGCGACCGAGCCCGTCGCCGACGCACTCGGAGCCGAACTTCCGCTGCTGCAGCCGGAGACGAGAAGGCCGGCAGTGCCGAGCGCGGTGGCGAACGTACGGAGCAGGCGCCTGGTGTCCATCCCCGGAGCGTAGCCGCCGCGTGACGACTCAACCGATTCCCTGCTCATACGGGTGAATTCACTCAGCCCGAAGGCCCAGGCGGGGTTGCGCACCACGCACGATCAGGTCGCGCCGCGGGGACGCCGGACGTCAGCCCGCTCGGAGTGACACCGCCATCGACTCCACGGCGAGCAGGGGCGCGACGTTACGGTCGAGGGCACGGCGGCAGGCGATCACGGCCTCTATCCGGCGCAGGGTCCGCTCGGGAGTGGACGATTCGGCGATCCGGTCGAGGGCGTCCCGTACGTCGGTGTTGGCGAGGGCGATCCGGGAACCGAGCTGGAGTGCCAGCACATCGCGGTAGAACCCGGTGAGTTCACTCAGCGCGAGATCGAGGCTGTCGCGCTGTGTACGCGTCCTGCGGCGCTTCTGCCTGTCCTCCAGCTCCTTCATCGCACCCGCCGTCCCACGCGGCATGCGGCCCCCGGCCACGCCTCCGAGCGCGGCCTTCAGGTCTTCCGTCTCCTTGACGTCGACCTCCTCGGCGACCTGTTTGGCGTCGTCCGTCGCCGTATCGATCAGCTCCTGGGCCGCCTTGAGGCAGCCGCCGACGTCATGGACGCGCAGCGGGAGCTTGAGCACGGCGGCACGGCGGGCACGCGCCCGCTCGTCCGTGGCCAGGCGGCGCGCCCTGCCGATGTGCCCCTGAGTGGCACGGGCGGCGGACGCGGCCCGCTCGGGGTCGATGCCGTCGCGCCTGATCAGCACGTCGGCCACGGCGTCCACGGGAGGCGTACGCAGCGTGAGATGGCGGCAGCGGGAGCGGATCGTGGGCAGCACGTCCTCGAGGGACGGGGCGCAGAGCAGCCACACCGTGCGGGGCGCGGGCTCCTCCACCGCCTTCAGCAGGACGTTTCCCGCGCCTTCGGTGAGGCGGTCGGCGTCCTCCATGACGATGACCTGCCAGCGGCCCACGGCGGGGGACAGCTGGGCGCGGCGGACGAGCTCACGGGTCTCCTTCACACCGATGGAGAGCAGATCCGTGCGGATCACGTCGACGTCGGCGTGGGTTCCGATCAGCGCCGTGTGGCAACCGTCGCAGAAGCCGCAGCCGGGAGCCCCGCCCAGGGCCCGGTCGGGGCTGGTGCACTGGAGCGCCGCGGCGAAGGCGCGGGCGGCCGTGGACCGGCCGGAGCCCGGCGGGCCCGTGAACAGCCAGGCATGGGTCATCTTCGAGCCGGGGGGCACCGGCTCGCCCTCGGACTGGGCGGTGACCAGCGCATCGGCGTCCCGGGCGGCGGCACCGAGCTGCTCCTGCACTCGGTCCTGTCCGACCAGGTCGTCCCATACGGTCATGGTCACCGCCCTTCCGGTGGTGTGGTGCGGGAACGCCGGTGTCCCGGCGCTTCCCTATTGTGCGGGAAGGGTCCGACAATCCCGGCGTTCCGTCCTCGGGCTCACGCTCCGCCCGTCAGCGGCGCGGCTTGCGCCCGCCCCGCCCGGATCCGCCCTGATCGTCGTCCTGGCCACCGAGCAGTTCGTCGGCCAGGGACGGCAGATCGTCGAGCGGCGTCTCCTCGGCCCAGTCGGAACGCGGCCGCTTCCGGCGGCCGGCAGCGTCCTGAGCCTCCCGTCCGGCCTGCGGGTCGTCGCTGACCTGCGCTCGTTCTCGCTCTCGGCGCCGGAAGCCCGGCGCTCGTCGCGGAAGACACCCGGCGGAACCCGGTCCGACGGGCTCGCGTCGTCCCGCACGGGCGGCAGAACGGCGGTCTCGTCCGCGTCCCGCACGGGCGGCAGAACAGCGGTCTCGTCCGCGTCCCGCACGGGCCGGTCCGGCCGGGCGACCGGCACGGGCTGCGTGATCTCGTTCGGATTCACGACCGGCGTCGGGACGGTCAGCTCGTTGTCCGGCACGGACGACCCGGTGGCCCCGGAGCCGGACCGGCCGGACTCCTGGGAACGCTGTGCGGCCGCGGCCTCCTCGGCGCGGGCGGCTGCCTCGGCCTCGGCACGGCGGCGGGCCTCCTCGGCCCTCACCAGCGCCTCCTCCGCCTTGCGCTGCTTCTCCAGGCGCAGTTCCTCCGCCTCCTTGCGGAGCCGCGCCTCCTCCTGGGCCTGTCGGCGCAGCCGCTCCTGCTCGGCCTCGCGCACCCGGTCCTCGGCCTCGAGACGGGCCCGCTCCTCCTCCGCACGGCGGCGGGCCTCCTCGGCGCGCTGCCGGGCCTCCTCCGCCTGCCGTTCGGCCTCGCGCTGCCGCGCCTCTTCCTCCTCGCGGCGCCTGCGCTCCTCCTCCTCGGCACGGAGCTTGGCGAGCTGAGCCTGCCGCTCGCGCTCCAGCCGCTCCTCCTCCGCCTTGCGGGCCGCCTCTTCCTCGGCCTTGCGGCGGGCCTCCTCCTCGGCCGCCTTCCGCGCCTCTTCCTGGGCCTTGATCTCGGCCTCGGAGAGCGGCAGGAGCCGGTCGAGCCGATGACGCACGACAGTGGTGATCGCTTCCGGTTCCTGCCCGGCGTCGACCACCAGGTAGCGGGCCGGATCGGCCGCCGCGAGGGTGAGGAAGCCGGAGCGCACCCGGGTGTGGAATTCGGCCGGCTCGGACTCCAGCCGGTCGGGCGCCTCGGTGAAGCGTTCCCGTGCCGTCTGCGGATCGACGTCCAGAAGCACCGTCAGGTGCGGTACGAGCCCGCTCGTGGCCCAGCGCGAGATCCGGGCGATCTCAGTCGGGGCGAGGTCGCGGCCGGCGCCCTGGTAGGCGACGGACGAGTCGATGTAGCGGTCCGAGATGACGATCGCGCCGCGCTCCAGCGCCGGGCGGACGACCGAGTCCACGTGCTCCGCACGGTCGGCGGCGTACAGCAGCGCCTCGGCCCGGTTCGACAGTCCGGCCGACGAGACGTCCAGCAGGATCGACCGCAGCCGCTTGCCGACCGGGGTGGCCCCCGGCTCCCGGGTCACGACGACCTCGTGGCCCTTGGCGCGGATCCATTCGGCGAGCGCCTCCACCTGGGTGGACTTGCCGGCTCCGTCGCCGCCCTCCAGGACGAGGAAGAAACCGTTCGCCGCGGGAGCGACCGCAGGGTCGCCGCCACGCAGCGCCTCACGCAGGTCACGGCGCAGCGGGACACCGGCTCGGTCGTCGGTCTTCGCGAGAACGATCACGGCGACGGGCAGCAGCAGAGCGCCGATCAGCATCAGCGCGAAGGCCGCACCACCGTGCGCGAAGACGAAGTCACCGGACCCCAGACGGTGCCGGCCGATGGCGGCGGCGAGCAGCGGACCGCCCACCGCGCCGAATGCGACCAGCACCCGGACGACGGCCTGGAGGTGCTCGGTGGTCCTGGCCTGCCGGAAGGCCTCCGTCTCCTGGTCGATGACGGCATGCCCGATGTGGGCGGCGACCCCCGCCGCGTAACCGGCCAGCAGCGCGATCAGCAGCCCGGTGGCGGTGTCCGGCACCAGGCCGAGCGCGAGGAGCGCCACTCCGGTGACGGCGACCGCCAGGGCCAGCAGACGGCGCCGCGACAGGGCGGGCAGCACCTTCCGCGCGGTACGGATACCGAGCGCGGTGCCACCGGTCAGGGCCAGGATCAGCAGGGCGAAGGTGGCGGGCCCGCCACCGAGGTCGGCGGCGTGGAGCACGGAGACGGCGGCAGCGGCGGCGATGGCCCCCGCGACCGCGGAGCACGCGGCGACGACCAGCGGGATGCTGCCGGTGCGGCCCTTGTCGGTCCCCGTCCGGCGCAGGCCCTCCAGGGGCGAGCGCGGCCGGGGCGTCTGGGTGGCCGGGAATTCGAGGAAGTACAGGGTCGAGACGGAGGCGGAGAAGAGTCCCGCCGCGATGTAGGAGCCCAGGGCGGCCTGGTGGAAGGAGAACCAGTCGAAGCCGGTGCCGAGCAGTTCACCGATGAGTGCGGCGACCACCAGCACGGCCGCGGCCGCGGGGACCGCGAGGAAATTCGTCCGCAGGGAGAGCCTGCGCAGGGCGTCGAGGTGGTCCGGCAGCGGGCGCACGGCAGCGCCCTCCGGGGGCGGGGCGGGAAGCAGTGCGGGAGCCGCGCTCTCCTTGGCCACCGCCCACAGCCGCTCGCCGACACCGGCCACGAAGACGGTGATGAGGATCATCATGAGTGCCTTGTCCGGCATCCAGTCGATCCACAGGGGCGCGACGACCAGCAGAGCGAGCCGCAGCCCGTCCGCCCCGATCATCAGCCAGCGCCGGTCGACCGGACCGCCGGGCGCCGTGAGCGCCGTCAGAGGCCCCAGGAGTACGGCTCCGAAGAGCACGGTGGAAAGAATCCGGGCACCGAAGACGGCGGCGACGGCAAAGGCCGCCCCGCGGTATCCGGCCCCGAAGGAGCCCTCGAGGACCGCCGCTTGCAGCGACAGCAGCACAAGCACGAGAAGGGCGAGTGAATCGCCGATACTGCCGACGAGCTGGGCGCTCCACAACCGCCTGAGCGGAGGAATACGCAACAGGGCTCGTACGGCGCGCTCGCGTGAGTCTGCGGCAAGTGTGTCGGAGGTGGGGCTCACGACCGGTGGCTGCTCGGCTCGCGTCATCCGCCCAGCCTATCGGGAGCGGTGCGGCACCCGGGGGCCGCGTCCGAACATATGCCCAACGGAAACGCGGCCCGGCCCCTCACACGAACGCCGGAAGGGCTGGGACGTCCCAGCCC
>NZ_JBHWZS010000322.1:0-9842 GCF_042728155.1 Streptomyces sp. NPDC060209 | reverse complement strand
GTCACCGGGCCCCCCACAATGGGTCCCATGCGTGCTGCCCGGCTGATCAAGATGGTGCTGCTCCTGCAGTCCCGGCCCTCCATGACCGCAGGCGAGCTGGCGCGGGAGCTGGAGGTGTCGGAGCGCACCGTGACCCGGGACGCCCAGGCGCTCTCCGAGGCGGGTGTGCCCGTGTACGCCGACCGTGGCCGGGCCGGCGGCTACCGGCTCGTGGGCGGCTACCGGACGCGGCTCACCGGGCTGGCCCGTCATGAGGCCGAGGCCCTCTTCCTGTCCGGGCTGCCCTCCGCCCTGCGCGAGATGGGACTCGACGACGCCGCTTCGGCCGCCCGGCTCAAGGTCTCGGCCGCTCTGCTCCCCTCGCTCCGGGACGCCTCGCACACCGCCGCGCAGCGCTTCCATCTGGACGCCCCCGGCTGGTACCACGATCCGGCCACCCCCGAGCTGCTGCCCGCCGTCGCGGAGGCCGTCTGGGACGACCGGCTGGTCCGGGCCCGCTACCGCCGCCCCTCGGGCGAGGTGGAACGGGAGCTGGCCCCGTACGGACTCGTCCTGAAGGCCGGGGTCTGGTATCTCTGCGCGCGGGCCGGGGACGACTTCCGGGTGTACCGGATCGACCGGTTCACCGCAGTCGCCGTCTCCGGGAACCGCTTCGTACGGGACGAGGACTTCGACCTTCCGCGCTTCTGGGACGAACGGGCCGCGCAGTTCGCCCGGTCGATCCTGCGCACCGAGGTGACCGTACGGCTGTCGGAGGAGGGCGTACGGCGGCTCCCGCACGCCGTGGACCGGGCCGCCGTCGACGAGGCGCTGGCCGGGGCCTCGGCGCCGGACGCCGGCGGCCTGCGCACGGTCGTCCTGCCGGTCGAGTCCGAGGAGGTGGCGTACAGCCAGCTGCTGACCCTCGGATCCGAGGTGGAGGTCCTGGCTCCCGCCGGTCTGCGCGAACGCTTTGCCGATACCGCCGAACGACTGCGCGACCTCTATCGCTGAAGTGGCCCGGAAGTGATGCCGAAGGCTTCATTTCGGTGTCTGGGCGTGCGTCGCCCCCCGTCGGGGCCGATGCTGGACCCGTGATGGACGAGACGGAGTTCTGGGAGATCATCGACAGCACCCGCGAGGCCGCCGAGGGCGACCCCGAGGAGCACGCCGATCTGCTCGTCGAACGGCTGGCGCAGCTGGATCCCGACTCCGTGCTGGATTTCGCCAGGCACTTCGAGGCCCGGTACAACCGCGCGTACCGCTGGGACCTGTGGGGCGCGGCGGCCGTGCTGCTCGGCGGGGCGAGCGACGACGCGTTCGACTACTTCCGCTGCTGGCTGATCGCGCAGGGCCGGGAGGTCTTCGAGGGTGCGATGCACGACCCGGACAGCCTGGCCGAGCTGCTGGACGACTTCGACGAGGAGCTCGACGGGGACGGCGAGGACCTCGGCTACGCCGCCGACGAAGCCTACGAGCAGCTCACCGGGGTGGTCACTCCCGATCTCGGGCTGCCGCCGCAGGCAGCGGAACCGGCGGGCACGCCCTTCGGCTTCGACGACGACACGGCTCTGGCGGAGCGCTTCCCCGCGCTCTGGGACCGCTTCGGCCCGGTCTGAGGCCCGGTCCGGGATCAGGGCGAAGGCCCGGTCCGGGAATCAGGCCGTCAGTGAACGGCCCATCAGGACGTCGTCGACATACCGTCCGCCCAGGAAGAACTCCCCCGGCAGGACGCCCTCGACGGCGAACCCCTCCGCCGCGTAGAGCGCCCGCGCGGCTGTGTTGTGACCGAGCACGCGCAGGGTGATCCGTCCCGCGCCCTGACGCCGCGCCTCGGTGTACGAGGCGCGCAGCAGCGCCCGCGCGACGCCCTGGCGCCGAGCGCGGTCGGCGACGGCGAGGCCCTGTATCTGGCGGACGTGGGCGTTGCAGGCGAGCGGGGTCGGGCGGCCCAGCCGGAGGTAGCCGGCCATGGACACCCCGCCCGTGCCGGTGACCGCCTCGGCGACCAGGAATTCGCCGGGCGGGTGCCGATCGTCGAAGAAGGGCTCGTACGGCGGCTGCGGCCTCGGCTGCACGGCGTGGAGGGTCGACCAGGTGGCCCGGTCGAGTTCCCCGAGCGCGGTCTCGTCCTCGGGCACGGCGGGACGGACGGGGCGGAGGGACCGGAACTGCGGCACGGACATGCCCGCCACTGTGCCACGCGTGCTCCTCGTCCCCTCCGGCGCTCCACTCCCGCGTGACCGAACGCACATGGGGCAGGATGGACGTCATGCTGCGCTCCCGAATCGCCGTCACCGGATCGACCGGCCTCATCGGAGCGGCGCTCGTGCGCTCGCTGCGCGCCGACGGGCACGAGGTGGTGCGCCTGGTGCGCCGCCCGGCCGCGACGGGCGACGAGGTGGAGTGGGATCCGAAGCGCCAGTACGTCGACGTGGCGGGCCTGGTCGGCTGCGACGCTGTCGTCCATCTCGCCGGCGCGGGGGTGGGGGACCACCGGTGGACCGAGGCGTACAAGCGGGAGATCCGTGACAGCCGGGTGCTGGGTACGGCGGCCGTCGCCGAGGCGGTTGCCTCCCTGGACACCCCGCCGAAGGTGCTGCTGTCCGGGTCCGCCATCGGCTTCTACGGCGACACCGGCGACCGTGCCGTCGACGAGGGCGCGCCGCCCGGCGAGGGCTTCCTGCCGTCCGTGTGCGTGGAGTGGGAGGAGGCCACGGCTCCCGCCGAGGAGGCGGGCGTACGCACGGCCCACGCGCGGACCGGCCTGGTCGTCTCCCGGCGGGGCGGTGCCTGGGGCCGGCTCTTCCCGCTGTTCAAGGCGGGGCTCGGCGGGCGGATGGGGGACGGCCGGCAGTACTGGAGCTTCATCGCGCTGCACGACCACATCGCGGCGCTGCGGCACATCCTGGACACCGAGACCCTGTCCGGTCCGGTGAATCTGACGGGCCCCTCCCCCGTCACCAACGGCCAGGTGACGGCCGCCATGGGGCGCGTGCTGTCGCGTCCGACCCTGTTCACCGCCCCGGCGCCCGCGCTGAAGCTCGCGCTCGGCGACTTCGCGGGGGACGTCCTGGCCAGCCAGCGGGTGCTGCCCGGCCAACTTCTCGACTCGGGCTTCGCGTTCGCCTTCCCCGGGATCGACGACGCCATCCGCGCGGCGCTGCGCTGACCGCCCTCCGGCCTGCCCGCGGCCCCGGCGCCGGGCCGCCGTGCGACCCCGTGCACCGGTGCCCGGGGTGCGCGCGACTGCGACTCTCTCGGCCATACACCTAGCCTCGACCCGAACTCGGGCATTCCGGGGGCCTGTTGGGGGCAATAGCCCCCCACCAGTCGCACCGACTCGGGGAGGGGCACGTGCTCAGGGCACACACAGCAGACCACGCGGATGTGGTCATCATCGGGGCCGGGATCGCCGGCCTGTCGGCGGCCCACCAGCTGATCAGCGCAGGAGTGAACGTCAGCGTCCTGGAGGCCGCCGCACACGTCGGCGGCAGGATGGCCACCGATGACATGGACGGGTTCCGGCTCGACCATCTGGGTCCGCTGCTCAGTTCCGCGTATCCGGAGCTGGGCACCACCCCGGGGCTCGACAGGCTGGTTCTCCGGGACTTCGCCCCCGGGGTGCTCGTCCACAGCGGGGGGCGGCAGTACCGCGCCGGGGACGTGCGGAGCGCGCGGGGCGCACTCCGCGCCGTGCGCTCCCGATCGAGCGCCCCTCGCGCGCCCCTCGGCGGGGCGATCGAACAGGCCAGGCTCGGGGCCTGGCTGGCCCGTCTCGCCGCCACTCCGGAGTCCCGGATCCTGGCCCGGCCGGACGGCGCCGCATTCGAGTCGCTGTCGGCGCGCGGCCTCTCGCCCCGTGTCGTCGGCGGATTCCTGCGCCCCCTGCTCTCGGCGCTGCTCGGCGACCCCGGGCTCACCACGTCGAGCCGCATGGCCGATCTCACCCTCCGGGAGCACGCGCGCGGCCGGCTCTGCGTGCCCTCCGGCGGTTCCGCGACGCTGCCCGAGCTGCTGGCAGCAGCCCTGCCGCCCGGGACCGTACGCACCGGAGTGCATGTGACGGCCGCCGACATCACCTCCGTACGCACCAAGGAGCACGGCGAGCTCGGCTGCCGGTCGCTCCTGCTGGCCACCGGGGCGGGAGCCGCCGCGGAGCTGCTGCCGGGCCTGCGGATGCCCGCCTTCCATCCGGTGACCGTGCTGCACCACACCGCCGGGGAGGCGCCGCCGACCGGGGGCCGTCTCCTGCTGGACGCGGACCGCTCGGGGCCGGTCTCGCACACCGCCGTGATGAGCGAGGTCGACCCCTCCCGCGCCCCGCGCGGCCGGGCCCTGATCACCTCGACGGTGCTCGGCCCCCCGCCGCCCGACCTCGACGGCGCGGTGCGCGCGCACCTCGCCACGCTGTACGGCACGCCCACCGACGACTGGGAGCTGCTGGCCGCCCGTCACGACCCGGAGGCGATCCCCGCCATGCCGCCGCCGCACGATCCGCAGCGGCCGGTCCGGCTGCTCGCCGGGCTGTACGTGTGCGGCGACCACCGCGACACCAGCACCGTCCAGGGAGCGCTGCGCTCCGGCAGGCGCGCGGCCTCGGCGATCCTCATGGACCTGGGGGTGCGCGGCGGGCAGACGGACGGGACGGAGCTGCCCGCGGCCGCTTAGGGCCCTGCGTCCGGGTCAGGCCGGGTCGGTGGGCCCGGCGTGATCCGGACGAGCGGCCCCGGGGTCAGCCCAGCGCGGCGACCCGGTCGCGGTATCCCCGTACGGCGACGGCGTCCCGGTACGGCTCCAGGCGGCGCTCGAAGTCCCGTACGTACTCCGTCGCGCGCACCGACCGCATCTCCGCCGCCTGCTGGGCCGCCTCGGCGCCCAGCAGGCACGCCTGGTCCAGCTCGCCGAGCCCGAGCCGCGCTGAGGCGAGCACCACCCGGCAGAACAGCCTGCTCCGGGCGTACGCCGGTGCACGCAGTTGGAGCGAGCGCTCGGCGTGCTGGGCGGCGGCGCGGTACTGCTGCAGATCGCGGTGGCAGTGGCCGAACTCGTCGGCCAGCTGGGCCTCGTCGAAGTAGCGGGCCCAGTGCGGCACGTCGTCCCCGGGGCGGGAGATCCCCAGCGCACGTTCCGCCCGTACGAGCGCGGCAACGCAGGCCCTGGTCTCGCCCAGGACGCCGTGTCCGCGCGCCTCGACCGAGTGGAGCAGGGCCAGGACGACGGGCGGCGCGGAGGAACCGATGCCCTGCTGGGCGACGCGCGCCAGCTGGACGGCTTCCCTGCCGTGCCCGAGATAGACCGCCTGGCGGCTCATCGTGATCAGCACGAAGGCGCCGTACGCCCGGTCCCCCGCGGCCTGGGCGAGCCGCAGCGCCTGGACGAAATAGCGCTGGGCGAGGCCGTGCGCCGCGATGTCGTACGAGGTCCATCCCGCCAGCCGGGTCAGATCGGCCGCGGCGGAGAACAGCCTGCGGCCGATCGCCTCGCCGTAGCTCCCCCGGAGCATGGGTTCGGCCTCGTGTTCCAGATAGCGGACAAGTGCCTGCCTGGCGTGGCCGCCGCCGTAGGCGTTGTCCAGCGTGCGGAAGAGCTCGCCCACCGAGCGCAGGGCGGCGACGTCGCCGCTGCCGACCCGCTGGCCCGTGCCCCGGTCGGTCTGCCGCTGGCGCGGAACGCCCAGGGGCGGCGCCGCGGGAGCGGGCGGACGGGACGAGCCGGGTCCGCGTGGGCCTCCGGCCCGTACTCCCTGGGCACCGGCTCCGGGGGCCTGAAGGGTGCCGGAGCCGTTGGCCTGGTGGAGGCCGTTCGTGGCCCGGGCCCCATGGGCCTCGGCGGGCGTACGAGGGGCGGGCAGGCCGGTGGAGCCGTTCGGCCGGTCCGGTGACTCACCCCGGCCGACCCATTCGTCGGCCCGGCCGATCAGCCAGTCCCGGCTGGGAACGACCAGTCCGGCGGGCGTGAACGCGATCCTGCGCAGCTCCGCATGGCTGCCCGAGTCCTTGCGCCACAGCCCGCTGACGATGTCGACCGCCTCGGCGGGTGTGGCCGCGAACTCCAGACCGGCGTAGACGGGCGCACACGCGTCCAGCCCCAGGTCCTGCGCGGAGAGCCGGCGCCCGAGCCGTCTGGTGAAGACCTCCGCGATCAGCGCGGGCGTGGTGCCCCGGGGCTGCTGGCCGCGCAGCCAGCGGGTGACCGACGTCTTGTCGTATCGCAGGTCCAGCCCGTGTTCGAGGCCCAGCTGGTCCACCCGGCGGGCCAGGCCCGCATGGGAGAACCCGGCCTCCGCGATGAGGGCAGAGAGCCGCCGGTTCGGGGTGCGCTGCGGAGGTCGTTCCGACATCAGCTGTGAGGTCTCCTGCCTTCGGCGCCGGGCGGGCAGCCCTTACGGGCTCCCCCACGTTTGGGAGCGGGCGAGCCCGTTATGGAACGGCGCGAATTTAACTGCCCCGGCGGTGGCGCCGACGACCTTCGCTCCACGTTCATCCGATCGTGTGAGGATTGTCGGATCGCTGACGGAATCCACCCGCGTACAACCTGCCGGACTTCGCCTTCGGGAGCGGTCGTACAGTGGCTGGGGGCGCACATGCATGGTGACGGGGCTCCGGGGACACCCCCCGGCCCTCCTGCACCGCGAGTAGGGAGGCACCCGAGTGAGTGAGCTGCGGTTCGTCCGTCTGGGATTCGGCGAGGAAGCGGTCGACTACCAGGAGGCATGGCAGAAGCAGCGCGAGGTGCATGCCTCCCGGTTCGAGGACACCGTCCCCGACACCTGCCTGCTCCTCGAGCACCCGCCCGTCTACACGGCGGGGCGGCGCACCACGGAGAGCGAGCGCCCGCTGGACGGCACCCCCGTCGTCGACGTCGACCGCGGCGGGAAGATCACCTGGCACGGCCCGGGGCAGCTGGTCGGCTATCCGATCCTGAAGCTGCCCCGCCCGGTGGACGTGGTCGCCCATGTCCGCCGCCTGGAGGACGCCCTGATCCGGACGGCCGCCGAATTCGGTGTGGAGACCAGCCGGATCGAGGGCCGCAGCGGTGTCTGGGTCCTCGGCGACCCGGTCGAGGACCGTCCCGCGCCGGGCGGACTCTCGCTGGACTTCGACCCGCGGCTGCACGACGAGGAGTTCGACCCCCGGCTGAACGGCCCCGAGTACGCGCCGTCCAACGCGGGCCAGCGCCGCGAGGACCGCAAGCTGGCCGCGATCGGCATCCGGGTCGCCAAGGGCGTGACCATGCACGGCTTCGCGCTGAACGTGAACCCGGACAACACCTGGTTCGACCGGATCGTGCCGTGCGGCATCCGGGACGCGGGTGTGACCTCGCTCTCGTACGAACTGGGCCGCGAGATCACGATCACGGATGTCCTCCCGGTCGCCGAGAAGCACCTGAGGAACGTCCTCGAGAACGCGGAGCTCGCGCCTCGCGTCGTCGAGGCCCCGGAGCCCAGCAGGACCGCCGCGCCCGCCTGAGGCGCCCGCGCGGGCCCGTCGGAATAGGGCCTGTCGCCCACAGGTTGGCCATACGCAAGACCGTTCTAACCACGGGCGTACCCTGGTGTTCGCCGAAGAATCCAATGCAGCGAAAGCAAAGGGGTGCCGGAGTGTCCGGTGTCGCACCCGACGGGCGCAAGATGCTGCGCCTGGAGGTCCGAAACAGCCAGACCCCCATCGAGCGCAAGCCCGAGTGGATCAAAACCCGGGCGAAGATGGGCCCCGAGTACACGAAGATGCAGGCGCTCGTGAAGGGCGAGGGTCTGCACACCGTGTGCCAGGAGGCCGGCTGTCCGAACATCTACGAATGCTGGGAAGACCGCGAGGCGACGTTCCTCATCGGCGGCGACCAGTGCACCCGGCGCTGCGACTTCTGCCAGATCGACACGGGGAAGCCGCAGGCGCTGGACCGTGACGAGCCCCGCCGCGTGGGCGAGTCCGTCGTGACGATGGACCTGAACTACGCCACGATCACCGGCGTCGCACGCGACGACCTGGACGACGGCGGCGCGTGGCTGTACGCGGAGACCGTGCGCCAGATCCACGCCCAGACCGCGGGGCGGGAGGGCGGCGCCACGAAGGTGGAGCTGCTCATCCCCGACTTCAACGCGGAGCCCGCGCAGCTCGCCGAGGTCTTCTCCTCGCGCCCCCAGGTGCTCGCCCACAACGTCGAGACGGTCCCGCGGATCTTCAAGCGGATCCGGCCCGGATTCCGTTACGAGCGCTCCCTGGAGGTCATCACGCGGGCCCGCGAGGCCGGCCTGGTGACGAAGTCCAATCTGATCCTCGGCATGGGCGAGACCCGCGAGGAAGTCAGCGAGGCGCTCCAGGACCTGTACGACGCGGGTTGCGAGCTCATCACGATTACGCAGTACCTCCGGCCCTCCGCACGGCACCACCCGGTCGAACGCTGGGTGAAGCCGCACGAGTTCGTGGAGCTGAAGGACGAGGCCGACGCGATCGGTTACTCCGGCGTCATGTCGGGCCCGCTGGTGCGTTCCTCGTACCGAGCGGGGCGCCTCTTCCAGCAGGCGATGGAGCGCCGCGGCGCGACCACGGCGGCCGCATCGGCCGTGTGAATCGGCGCACAAGAGACTACTGAACAGTAATAGCCGCAGCGACGCGGTCCGTACGTCCCCCGCAGGTCGGGGCCCCGTATGGGCCGCGTCGACGTGCGCGGCGCCGAAATCAGAGTTTCATTGGTGTTTGACCGACCGGTCATGCACTGGTAACACCGAGCAGTGACCCTAGGTACATACGCGGTGGCTCCCGCAGCCGCCGTCGTCATTGCTTCCCGCTACTCAGTGCGCGCCGGACGCGCGCATCCGCTCCGAGGGGGAACACCCACGATGCACGCCGCACCGGTACGAGCCAACGCCATCCCGACCGTCACCACCGCGCTACGCGCGGTCGAGTCGCTGCTGATGAGCAGCGGCCAGCGCACCGCCCGCCGCAACGCCTGGACGGCGGTCCTCGAGGACCGCCGCAGGGCTCAGGACCGGGTCGAGGCGGAGCATGTCCTGAAGGCTGTGGCCGACCACCGTTCCTAGGTCACTCCCGGGCCACGTAAACTTCGGTACATGGCGAGGAAGGCAAACACTGAAGGCGCGGACAGCGCCGAGAACGCGGGGCGGCTCAAGCAGATCGCCCTGACCTACAAGATGACCAGGCGGTCGGACCCCAAGGTGGGTCTTGTCGTCGCGGGTGTGGGAATCATCACCTTCGGTGTCCTCCTCGCAGTCGGTTTCCTGATCGGCCACCCGGTCTACGCGGGCATCCTGGGCTTCGTACTGGCCTTCCTCGCGATGGCGATCATCTTCGGACGACGTGCCGAGCGCGCGGCCTTCGGTCAGATGGAGGGACAGCCGGGCGCAGCCGCGGCTGTGCTGGACCGGGTGGGCCGCGGATGGACCACGACCCCGGCCGTCGCGATGAACCGGAGCCAGGACGTCGTCCACCGGGCGGTCGGCAAGGCGGGCATCGTCCTGGTGGCCGAGGGCAACCCGAACCGGGTGAAGAGCCTGCTGGCGGCCGAGAAGAAGCGGATGGCCCGCATCGTGATCGACGTACCGGTGCACGACATCATCGTCGGCGACGGCGAGGGCCAGGTGCCGCTGAAGAAGGTGCGCACCACGATGCTGAAGCTTCCGCGGGTCCTCACCGGCCCGCAGGTGACCGCCGCCAACGACCGGCTGCGGGCGATGGGCGACCTGATGAGCAACATGCCGCTGCCCAAGGGCCCGATGCCGAAGGGTATGCGGATGCCGCGCGGCGGAAAGATGCGCTGGCACATGGGGCTTGAGCCGCTTCCGGCCGCGGCACGAACGAACTCGGCCTGGCGGCCGGGCCGGGGGCCCTTCGGGCGCCTCC
>NZ_JBHWZS010000321.1:0-9865 GCF_042728155.1 Streptomyces sp. NPDC060209 | reverse complement strand
CCACAGGAGAGGCCCGCCGACGGAGCTGTCGTGCACGGTCGGCGCCCCCGGCCGCGGGTGCAGCCGGGTGGCCGTCCGCGCCAGCGGGGCCAGTTGAGGGAAGAGCGCGGTCACGTCGACCGGCCGCGGCGGGGTGGTGAAACTCATGCTGGCTCCCGTGGGCGCGAACTGGGTGGGATCAGTTGCCGAGGTTGAGCGACCCGGTGTTCCCCAGGGTGTTGGTGACGTAGACGTTGGGGAACAGGACCTCGGTTGTCCCGTTCGCCCGTTCGACATTGGCGCTCATTGTGACGCCCACCGGGATGGTGCTGTTCGCGTCCTTGTAGACGGGCGTCACCTGGTAGAAGACCGCGTCGTTCGCTCCGAGGCTGGAGTTGGGGTCCTTGATCATCTTCTGCGCTTCGGTTTCGTAGGTCCGCATGCTGGGCGTGCCCGTGTTCATGCCGGACTGCCAGCAGGGGACGAGGTTGAACCGAGTGACCTCACTCGTGCCCTTCCCACCGAGGATCCTCGCGATGAGGTGGCACCGGGCCAGCGAGGAATCAGGCGAGTTCGCCTGCTTGAACGCCTGCGCGTCCTGCCAGCCGGTGATGTCGCCGGAGGTTCCGGTCCCCTCCGGGGTGTTCTTCCCCAGGCAGGCCTGCGCCTGGGTCGGCCGCTTCCCCGGCCCGTACGCCGGCTTGGTCTGGTTGACGAGCGGCACCGGCTCGGTGGTGTTCTTGAACCAGCCGCCGCCGTTGGGCAGCGCGCCGGCCGGCGGGGGATCGTTCAGGCAGCGGGCCTGCGGGCCGGTGTCCGGCGTCGAGATCGTCAGCTCGAACTGGTCGGCGTCGATCACCCGCTGGTCCTTGAAGCCGTCGGCGAGCTGCGTGCCGGCGAACTGCTTCTCGGCGGAAGTGACATGGGCCTGCACACAGGGTGAGGCGGGGTCCAGGACATGGCCGTCGTTCAGGATGTAGGTGTCCCATTCGCCGTTGCCGAGGTTGGGGATCACCTCGACGCACTGGGCGCCGGCGGCACCGCCCTCTTTCGCCTCGCCGAAGGGGAAGTCGCCGCAGGTGTCGGTGTCGACGAGTTCCGTCTGCGCCACGAAGCCGCTGCACGTGCTGGCGGTGCGGCCGGCCACGCCGCTCGTCGAGCGGGTCAGGGGGCTGCCCTTCTTGCCCCAGGCACCGTTGAGGTTCTTCTGGGCCCAGGCGTAGGCGGCGACGCCGCCGCCCGAGTCCGATGCCGTTGCGCTCATCGGCACGACGGGCATGACCGAGGGGACGGCACAGCCCGCCGCCGAGGTGCCCCCGACCGCGTCGTCGCAGCGGATCTTGCGGGGGTTGTCCCACGCCGCGTTCGGATCGACGGCCGTGGCGCCCGGCGAGGTCACGTACATCTTGTACGAGGTGGCGAACTCCGCGACTCCACCCGCGGCGGGGGCCGAGGAGTAGGAGACGATGCCACTGAGAGACTGCCCCATGACCAGGTCACCGCCGTACCACGGCGCGGTCCTCGTCGCCGTGCAGCCGGTCCCGCAGGAGGCGCGGAACTTGGCGTTGAGGGCTTTGACGTCACCCTGCGCCGAGGTCATCTTCACAGTGACCTGCTCGTCCCATGTCGTGCCGTTGGCGGGCAGCGACGCACCGGCCGAGACCTGCAGGGTGCCGCTCCCGATCTCCTTGCCCTGGCTGTCACGCAGGGTGTAAAGCACGTTCACCCCGGTCACGCAGTACGCGAAGCGCTCGTAGGTGTAGTTGCCGGGGCTGGTGATGTCACAACTGCCCGTGTCCGCAGCAGCAGCGAGGCTCTGCTGCCCTGTCGCTTCCTGCTTCGCAGTGCGCTTCGCGGGGGCGGGGCTTGTACTCACACACGCCTCGAAGGCGCCCGCCCGACGCTCTTTCGAACCCGCTGCCGTGGGCCGGCAGTTCTCCCCGGAGGTCACTGCGATGGGCTGGGTTTCGGTGCGGGTGGGACTGCCGGTCCGATCCGCCGGGTCGAGGCTGCCCACCTGACGGGGGGACGCCTCCGACGCCTGAACCGCCGGCGCCATCCCGGTGGTGGTGACGCCCAGGGCCAGGACAGCCACCAGCGGGACGACCGCGCGTCTATACCGGGCAAGGAAGGAGGACTGTCGCATTGTCGTACTTACCTTTCAGGCGTGACGTACTGAGTGGTGAGCAAAGGGCTGGATGGTCCTGGCCGAAGCCTCAGGACACGTGACTGCCGACTCGGCCGCCCGTCGTCCTGTTCACGGGACGCCGGGGGCCGTGTCCACGGATCGCCTCGGAGCAACTGTGCTTGTCGAGCGCTTCGTTGGTTCGCCCGCTGCGGCCGATCCCGGCGGCCGGTCCGCCGAGGACGCCTGGCCGTCAGGCACTGCGCGGGATCCGGTTCGCGCTACACGCCGGACCCAGTGGGCGACAAATGACCCTGAGGGGCCAGGCCGTGAGGCCATCACTCCTGGGCCGCGAGCAAGTGCGCCCGATCTGCGGCGACTCAGGGGATGAGAAGCGATGCCCCGGTAGAAACGGCAGCCGGTGAGGACAGCCGTTCGCGCGGTCGAGTTCCCATCCCCGGACGTTGATTCCGAGCGCCCGGAGCTGCGGGAGGCAACGCCCCCTCGGTGATCGGCTCCAGCCTCACACCGAGGGGTCGCGCTGCTGCCCCCGTACAGCCCCGGCGCACCTGGTTGCGCAGACCGCGAACACGGATTCCCCTGGGGTCACCGGGCCCGGAAGGCCGAACTCCCGACCGGCTGAGACCGGTTCCTCCCCCGGACGCCGACGCCGGCCCCTCGGCGCTCGCGCCTACGTCCGGAGCCCCCGCGTCCGCTGCACCATCGACGAACCTGGGGGTTTCCGGTCGCTATCAGAAGATCGACGCCAGCGCCTTGGTCACCGGAGACACCAGGTCCTCGCCAACCTCCGTGATCTTGTCGACCACGGGCTTGATGACCTTGCCGCCCAGCGCCTTGTCCGCCGCGCCGAGCCACTTGGACTGGCCGAAGGTGACCAGGCTCAGGCCGGTGCCGACGGCAGAGCCGATGAACTCGCTGCTGGAGAAGCCGTGCTCGATGCCGGTGAAGAGGGTACCGAGAGCGCCCGCGCCCAACGAGATCCCGGCCAGGACACCCGCGGCTGCGGCTGCCGGAGGGAAGACGAAGGCGGCGAGAGCGCAGCCCGCGGCCAGGAACCCTGCGCCGACGCTGATGGCGTTGAAGGCATCGGCGTAGAACTCGGCGTCGTTCCACCACTCGTCGGCGTCGCCGCCGGTGCCGTTGGGGTTGACCTGGTCGTTGATGCCCTTTCCGGCAGGGTCGGTGTTGGAATCCCGCTCCTTGCGCGCCTTTTCCGCGGCGGCCACGACTGCGGCCTTCCTCTCGGCTTCGCGCTTGGCCATTTCGATCTGCTTCGCCTGGCTGGCTGCGGCCGCCGCCGTCTTCGCGTCCTTCCCGGCGGCCAGCTCGGAGGCGCGGGCACTGGCGGCCGAAGCCTGGGCGCTGTACGACGACTTGAGGGCGGAGCGGGCGGAGTCCATCGCCTTGTTCGCCGAGTAGTTCGCCGAGCGGGCGGCGCCACGGGCGGTCGAGGCAGCCGCGCTCGCCTTGTTCGCGGATGCCTGGGCGGCTGCCGCGGACTTGTCGGCGGCGTCGGCGTTCTGCCGGGCCTGATCGGCGTAGTCCTCGGCCTTTGCTGCCGAGGCGATCGCCTTGTCCGCCCATTCCTTGGCCTTGTCGGCGGCGTTACGGGCCTCGGCGGCAACCTTCGACGCCAGCGCGGCGTTCTCCTGCGCCTTCTCGGCGATCTTCGCCGCTGCCGCGATGGATCCGCGGACCGCGGCGACATGCGTGGCGGTGTCGTGGTCGAGCTGCGCCGTCCGGAACTGCACCACGGTGACGAAGTTGCGGCGCATCCAGGTGGGGCCCTCCAGCGCCACCTCGGCGTACGCCCTGGTGTACGCCCCACCGGTGCCGAGGAGCGAGGACGTGAGTACCGCGTCGTCCTCACGTACGGCCCGGGGGTAATCCTCATCGAAGAAGCGGTTGAGCGATTCGGTGGTGTTCTCGTCGAGCGCCTTGTCGGCAGCGATCTTGACTGCCTTGCCGGGATTCCCGGAGATGATGACACCGATCGCCACTCGCAGGTCCTCGTCGGAGGCCCGCTTCATGCCACTGGTGAGGAAGTCGCCCACCGCCTTGGAGTCGGAGCTCTCCAGCGCGGCCTGGGCCGCCTCGGCCACCGCGGGACCGGCGATCGTCGCCACATGGAGTGCGGACTCCCTGTCGTCCTGGTTCTGCGCGAGGAACCGGTCGAAGTCGATCCAGGCGTGCACGTCGTTGTCGCTACCGGCGAGCGCGTACTGTGCGGCCTGTCTGGTCCAGGCACCCTTGGATTCGAGCGTGGCGATCGCCGCCTTACGGCCCAGGGTCCCGGCGGCGTCCAAGTCACCCGAGTACAGCGCCTGCTCGGCGTCGGTGATCAGGTCCTTGGTCGCCTGGGCGGTCTGCTGCGCCTGTGTGCGCTTGTCCTGATAGTCGACCAGTTGTTCCGCCTCGATCTGTGCCAGCAGCTGGGCTTCCTCAATGGCCTGGAGCTTGTCCTGCTGAAGGCGCTCCGCCTCGGCATCCCGTGCGTTCTGCTCCACCGTCAGGGCGTCCGATACGGCCTTCGTCGCGTCGTTCGCGGCCTTCACGGCTTCCCCCGCATGCGCGGTGGACTTGTTCGCGAAGTCGACGGCCTGGCCGGCGTACTTCACGGCCTCCTCGGCAGCGGCCGCCGCCTTCTCGGCATGGGTGGCGGCGGAGTTGGCAGCATCACGGGCTGTCTCGGCGGCACTGGCGGCAGCGTTGGCGAGAGCCTGGGCGGTGGAGGCGGCATTGGTGGCGCGGTTCGCGGCGCTGGACGCGATCGCCGCCTGGCGCTTGGCCTCGGCAGCCTCGGACTGGGCCGCCCCGGCCGCGTTCCCGGCCTGGGTCGCGGCAGCCGCAGCGGCCGCCGAGTTACGCGCGGCACCGGCCGCGGCGGCACCGGCCGCGGCAGACGCCTTTCCTGCGGCGGCGGCCTGATCGGCGGCCTTCGCCGCGGTACGTGCCTTGGCGGCGGCGTCACGGGCAGCGACTGCGGCGTTCTTGGCAATGCTCGCCTTGGAGGCGTCCTTGGATGCGCCGATCGCAGCGTGGTAGGCGCGAACCGCCGCATTGCCGGCGTTTGCTGCTGCCTGGGAGGCACCGGTGGCAGCCCAGGACGCGCGGCGGGACGCCGACACGGCAGCGTTCGAGGCGTTGATGGCGTTACGCGCGGCATCCGCCGCGCCTCTCGCCGCATCTGCCGCCTTGCGAGCCGCCGCCCCGGACCGCTGCACGTCCTCCTTGGCATCGGCCGCCTCCGACGCGGCCTTCAACGCTGCCCCCATCGCCTTCTCGGCGGCGGTCTTGGCGCGCTGCGAGGCCTCTACGGCCAGATCCGTCTGACGCTGGGCGCGCTTGCCCTCCTGCTCGACGACGGCGACCAGTTCCTGGATGGTCGTGGACTCCTGGTCACGGGCACGGGCTATGTGCTGGCCGGTCTCGATGAACCACTCCACGTCGGCCGCGGTGCCGCTGAGCGCACGGTCCGCATATTTCCTCACCTCCGGGCCGGCGCTCGTCAGCATCGTGGAGACCTCCGCCTGGGCATCCTCCAGCCGGGCGTTGTACTGAGTGTCGGTGAGGAAGTCCACCAGAGCCGTCTCGGTGGGGGCGTCCAGTGCGGCGGTCGCTTCCCGCCGGACCGCCCGGCCACCGGTGGCCGCCACCGTGGAGGTTGCCACGGTCAGGTCCTCCAAAACAGCGGCCTTGAAGCCGTCCTTGAGGAAGGCGGCTATGGCGGCATCGCCCTCGTCCAGGGCAGCGACCGCCTGGCGACGCAGTCCCTTGCCTGCGCGGTCGAGGCTGCTGACGATGGCGACGCGGTTGTCCTCGACGGTCAGCCTCGGCAGCGCATCACCCAGAAAGGCCTGAATCGCAATGTCGGTGCCGAACAGGGCCTGACCAGCGGCCGCCTTGACAGCTCTGCCACCCGTCAGCCGAGCCTTGACCACTTTCGCCCGTTCGGTGTCCGGCAGCGAGAAGGGGTCGACCGCCGTGCCCTCCGCTGCTGCGGCACGCATTGGAACGAGCGCTGTGGGAGCGACTGCGGCGGCGGTGACAGCCGTCAGTGCGCCGAGCACGCGGCGTCGGCTCCAGAACGTTGTTTGCATAGGAGAGTTTCCCTCGCGTGGATGGTGGGTGAGGAATGTCAGATTCCGGCCAGCAGTGGCCGATTTCAAAGATCCTTGGGAAGTCACCGAACAGCGGAGACCTTATCAACTGCCTTCTTGTTGAGCCCAGATGATTAATCCAAGGCCTGTCCCTTTTCGGGAAGTATCTTGACCGAACCGAAACCGCTTTCCGTACAACCATTTTGCGAGATGGCTGAAGTCGCGCCACGTGTGCCCCCATTGGCCCTTCTTTGGGTGGATCATACTGGTGGACCGCGCCCTGGATTCGTGCTGTCATGGCGGCGCTGACGTGACCTGGGGGGGGTGGCGCCGACTCATCCGGCGCGGTGACGAAGTCGCCCTTCAGGAGGCCGGTTTGAGCCGACGGTGGGTCCGATGCGCATTCGGGAAAATGGGACGGCAGGGCGAATTTCCGCGCGCCTCCACAACCGAGAGGACGCTTCGACCCCGATGGCCGAGCCCTTAACTGATGATGAACTGAGGGAAGACATGAAGGAATTCAAGAAGCCCACCGCGGTGCGCAGGCACATGACGGCACGCAATGCGGGAGTCGCTGCGGTTGCCGCCATGATCTGGCTGACGGCGGCACACGGGGGCAGTGCCGGTGCGTCGCCGCAGGCTTCGCCCAACACCGCGTCCGTCGCGGACGAGTTGCCGGGCTATGCCGTTGAGGATTTCAACTACCCGCAGGCCGACAAGATCCTGGCGGAGAGAAACATCGTCCTCAAGCGCGGGGACGGTCACATCACGCTGGCCGAATGTGTCACGGGCGCCGGTCTCCTGGAGATTCTCGCTCGCGAGAGGACGGACAAGGTCTGCTTCCAAGTGACTGGAAATTCCGGGTGGTTGACGTTGGAGCTCCCCGCGGTCCACGCCATCAGGGGCAACGACTACACGACCACGGTGGACATGACGGTCGGCACCGAGGAGAAGACGTTCGACGTCGCCAAGAACACCTGGACGTCGGTGGGTGAATCCGCGGACCCGGAGCGCCGCGACCACACGCTCGTGGAGATCAGGGTGTCCAAGTAACACCTGCGCCCGTCCCGTCGAGCGCTTTCCGAGCTCGGTCCGAGGCGTTGCGAAGGACGAGGACAGCCCTGACGTTTCGATGATCCGGTGGGTGCTGAAGCGGAGTTGCCGTACCCGGCGTCGGTGCTGTTCTGACGCCGCCTCCTTCCCCCGAAGCGGCTGCCCCGAAAGGGCACTCGCGCAAGGCGGTCGGCACCTTGGTACGCCTCGCCCGTCCAGCACATCACCCCGGCGGCAATGAAGGCGTCGAGGGTCCCGTGAAGCCTTGTACGGCGCTCCCGAATTGGACGCGCTGACGAATGCCTTCATCCGGATGGCATTTCCTCGCCCTGGTCAGCGGAAAGCGGACGGATTCCGATGTGAAACCCGCGGCGAGCTGAGCATGCGTACGTATCAGCGCACCCGCAGGTGGGCCAGGAACAGCGGGCCTGACGGTTTACCACAGGCGCCACCACCGCGTCCAGAATTCCCCCGCGGGCGAAGCAGGGCCGCGACCATGTGCCCGTATGGACGGGAGCCTCGAAGTAATACATGCCGGCGGGCACTACCGGTTCACGTGCGGTGCCACCTCCACCCTTCTCGACAGTCGAGTCTTCTCACAGGAAGTCGAAGAATTTCGTGAACATCAGACCTACCCGCCGGGCACGGGCCGTGGCGCTGCTGGCAGCCACGGCCGCATGCGGTGCACTCACCCTCACCACCCCGGCCCAGGCCGTCATCGGTGACGCCGTGGCCGACAACACCTACACCTTCACCGCGCAGATCCAGATCGGCGAAGGCGACACCAGCCGCGCCTGCACCGGCTCCCTCGTGGACGCCCAGTACGTCCTCACCGCCAGCAGCTGCTTCGCCGCCGCCGGACAGCCCGCCTTCCCGATACCCGCCGGCGCACCGGCCGAGAAGGCCACGGCGACCATCGGCCGTACGGACCTGACCAGCACCGCGGGCAAGGTCGTCGAGATCACCGAGCTGGTCCCCCGCGCGGACCGCGACCTGGTGATGGCCAAGCTCGCCACCCCGGTCACCGACATCGCCCCCGTCCTCCTCGCCACCACCCCGCCCACCGCGGGTGAGACGCTGCAGGCCGCGGGCTACGGCCGCACCGAGAACACCTGGGTGCCCGACCGTCTGCACGCCGGTGCGTTCACCGTGACGCAGGCCGATGCCACCACCGTCGCCATCACCCGGGACGGCGGAAGCATCTGCAAGGGCGACGCCGGCGGTCCCGCGCTGCGCGAGACCGGCGGCAAGGCCGAACTCGTCGCCGTCCACAGCGCGTCCTGGCAGGCCGGCTGCCTCGGCTCCGAGGAGACCCGCACCGGCGCCGTGGAGACCCGCCTCGACGACATCACCGAATGGGTGCAGCAGGTCCGCGCCCTGCCCGGTGAGTCCCAGGTCGCATCCGGCGACTTCAACGCCGACGGCAAGGAGGACATCGCCGCCTTCTACGACAACGGCACCTCCCCCGAGGGCAAGAACCGGTCCTCGCTGTTCGCCTTCTACAGCACCGGCACCGGCTTCGCCGCCCCCAAGAACGTATGGAGCACGCCCGGCGGCTTCACCTGGAGCAAGAGCAAGCTGACCTCGGGCGACTTCGACGGAGACGGCAAGGACGACGTCGCCGTCTTCTACGACACCGGATCCTCCGACACCGGCGCTGTCTCCTCGCTCTACACCTTCACCAGCACCGGCACCGGCTTCAAGGCCCCCCGCAAGACATGGACCACCACCGGCGGCTTCAACTGGGCTGTCAGCAAGGTGACCTCCGGCGACTACAACGGAGACGGCAAGGACGACGTCGCGGTCTTCTACGACAACGGATCCTCCGACACCGGCAGGGTCTCCTCGCTCTACACCTTCACCAGCAACGGCACCGACTTCGACAACCCCCGCAAGACATGGACCACCCCGGGCGGCTTCACCTGGTCCGCCGGCCAGGTCACCTCCGGTGACTACAACAAGGACGGCAAGGACGACGTCGCCGTCTTCTACAACGGAGGCAAGTCCGCCGACGGCAAGTTCATCTCCTCGCTCTACACCTTCACCAGCGACGGCACCGTCTTCAGCAACCCCCGCAAGTCCTGGACCAGCAGCGGATCCTTCAACTGGAGCGCCAGCAAGGTGACCTCCGGCGACTACAGCGGAGACGGCCGGGACGACATCGGCATCCTCTACAACCGGGGTACCACCGCCGAAGGCGTCCACCAGTCCACGCTCTTCACCCTCACCGGCGACGGCACCGACTTCGCCGCGCCCCGCGAGGTCTGGGCCAGCACCGGCTCCTTCAGCTGGGCCGTCAGCCAGCCCGTCGCCGGCGACTTCAACAAGGACGGCAAGGACGACATCGGCGTCCTCTACCGCTCCGGGACGACCGCCGACGGCCGGCGCGTCGACTCCCTGTTCTCCTTCACCAGTACGGGGACGGGCGTTCAGTCACCGGTCAAGCACTGGAGCGCCAGCATCGTCTGACGCCTCACCACACAGGTCAGCGTCCGTGCCACCACGAATCCCGGACACAGCTGCGACAGCCGGCCTCGTAGCGGAGCGCGGGCACCATCCGGTGCGCCGCCCCCGCCGAGGCCGGTAC
>NZ_JBHWZS010000320.1:0-9867 GCF_042728155.1 Streptomyces sp. NPDC060209 | reverse complement strand
GTACGGATACTGCGGGTACTGCCTGGAGCTGCTGATCCGAGGATCAGAAGTCCATGTCACCGCCCGGCATGCCGCCCGGAGCGGCCGCAGAGGCCTTCTCCGGCTTGTCGGCGATGACGGCCTCGGTGGTGAGGAAGAGCGCGGCGATGGACGCGGCGTTCTGCAGAGCGGAGCGCGTGACCTTCGCCGGGTCGATGATGCCCTCGGCGATCATGTCGACGTACTCACCGGTCGCGGCGTTGAGGCCGTGACCGATCGGCAGGTTGCGCACCTTCTCGACGATGACGCCACCCTCGAGACCACCGTTGACGGCGATCTGCTTGAGCGGGGCCTCCAGCGCGAGCTTCACGGCGTTGGCGCCCGTGGCCTCGTCACCGGTCAGGTCGAGCTTCTCGAAGACGGCCGAGGCCTGGAGCAGAGCCACGCCACCACCGGCGACGATGCCCTCCTCGACGGCGGCCTTGGCGTTGCGCACCGCGTCCTCGATGCGGTGCTTGCGCTCCTTGAGCTCCACCTCGGTGGCGGCGCCGGCCTTGATGACGGCCACGCCGCCGGCCAGCTTCGCGAGGCGCTCCTGGAGCTTCTCGCGGTCGTAGTCCGAGTCGGAGTTCTCGATCTCGGCACGGATCTGCTTGACACGACCCTGGACCTGGTCGCTGTCACCGCCACCGTCGACGATCGTCGTCTCGTCCTTGGTGATGACGACCTTGCGCGCGGTGCCGAGCAGGTCGACGCCGGCGTTCTCCAGCTTGAGACCGACCTCCTCGGAGATGACGGTGCCACCGGTGAGGATGGCGATGTCGCCGAGCATGGCCTTGCGGCGGTCACCGAAGCCCGGAGCCTTGACGGCGACGGACTTGAAGGTGCCACGGATCTTGTTGACGACCAGCGTCGACAGAGCCTCGCCCTCGACGTCCTCCGCGATGATCAGCAGGGGCTTGCCCGACTGCATGACCTTCTCGAGCAGCGGAAGGAGGTCCTTCACGTTGCTGATCTTGGAGTTGACGATCAGGATGTACGGGTCGTCGAAGGACGACTCCATACGCTCCATGTCGGTGGCGAAGTACGCCGAGATGTAGCCCTTGTCGAAGCGCATACCCTCGGTGAGCTCGAGCTCCAGACCGAAGGTCTGGGACTCCTCGACGGTGATGACGCCTTCCTTGCCGACCTTGTCCATCGCCTCGGCGATCTTGGCGCCGATCTCGGTGTCAGCAGCGGAGATGGAGGCCGTCGAAGCGATCTGCTCCTTGGTCTCCACGTCCTTCGCCTGCTCCAGCAGAGCGGCGGAGACGGCCTCGACGGCCTTCTCGATGCCACGCTTCAGAGCCATCGGGTTGGCACCCGCGGCGACGTTGCGCAGGCCCTCGCGGACGAGCGCCTGGGCGAGAACGGTTGCGGTGGTCGTACCGTCGCCGGCGACGTCGTCCGTCTTCTTGGCGACCTCCTTGACCAGCTCCGCACCGATCTTCTCGTACGGGTCCTCGAGCTCGATCTCCTTGGCGATGGAAACACCATCGTTGGTGATCGTGGGCGCGCCCCACTTCTTCTCGAGGACGACGTTACGGCCCTTGGGGCCGAGGGTGACCTTGACGGCGTCGGCGAGCTGGTTCATCCCGCGCTCGAGACCGCGCCGTGCCTCCTCGTCGAACGCGATGATCTTGGCCATGTGAAGTGGTCCTCCCGGACAGGGGTGGATTTCTCCGGACCGAGAGGCGCCCGCGACGGACGGCCAGCGTGCTCAGTGGTTCCTTGCCCCACTGGGCCTGCGGGCCTCACCGGCCCGGTCCAAGTTTCTGTCACTCTCACCTGGAGAGTGCTAACGCCAATGATTAGCACTCGACCCCTGCGAGTGCAAGCGTCCTCTTCGGGATGTGGACAACCGCGGGGCTTCGCCGCAGGCGGCGACGGGGGAACCGGAGACGCACGTGAGGCCCGTTCCCCCGGTGGGAGGTACGGGCCCCGCGTGTGTGAGTAGTGTCGTTGGCCGACCGCGCCGAGCTCAGCCGACGGCGAGCTTGACCATGTCCGCCTGCGGCCCCTTCTGGCCCTGCGAGATCTCGAATTCAACTCGCTGACCCTCTTCGAGGGTGCGGTACCCGTCCATCTGGATCGCGCTGTAGTGGACGAAAACATCCGCACCACCGTCGACCGCGATGAAGCCGTACCCCTTCTCCGCGTTGAACCACTTGACGGTGCCCTGAGCCATGCCTAACTCCCCTATTACTGGCCCTTGCACGAGACCGCACTTCGCGGGCCCGGGTCAGAACTCACCCTCCGACAGGAGAGGGTGGCGTGCGCCGGAACGCGTCGACCGCGGCCGAATGTATCTGCCCAACTGCCCTCTGCAACAGGTCAATCGGACGAGAATTCTGGGCACACGTGACCGCACGCATTGGGGGAATTCATAAGATTCCAGGGCAAGTCGGGCCTGACAAAGGCCACTTATGCCACAAGGAGTTCACTTACTTTGGCTGCTTCTTGTCGCGGCCGGGCGCATTCTCATATGCGGGCGGCGCGGGCAGCTGCGGGGACTTCCCCAACTGTACCGTGCTCAACCATGCAGAATGACCCCCTCCGCTTCTCTCGCGGAGGGGGCCATTGTGTTCACGCTGTGCGGTCGGGCAGCGATAAGGGCCCGTAACCGTCCGGGGATCAGCCTCCGGCGACGGCCGGGATGATCGAGACGCCGGCGCCGTCCGGGGTGACCGCGTCCAGACCGCCCTCGAAGCGCACGTCGTCGTCGTTCACGTACACGTTGACGAAGCGGCGCAGCTTGCCCTGGTCGTCCAGGACGCGGGCGCCGATGCCCGGGTGGTTCTGCTCCAGGGACGCGATGACCTCGGAGAGGGTCGCGCCCTCGGCCGGGACCTCGGCCTGACCGCCCGTGTAGGTGCGGAGGATGGTGGGGATACGGACCTTGACGCTCATGTGGGTGCCTTCCTTCGGTCTCGGGTGGTCAGTTGGCGGCGGCGAGGCCCGCGTCGCGGAACGCGTCCAGGCTGGGCCGGATCGTCGCCGACAGGCCGGTCGTGGGGGCGACCGCGTCGAGCGTCTTCAGCCCGTCGCCGGTGTTCAGGACGACGGTGGTCAGGGACGGGTCGAGCAGACCGGCGTCGATCAGCTTCTTCGTCACACCGACCGTCACCCCGCCCGCGGTCTCCGCGAAGATGCCCTCGGTGCGGGCCAGCAGCTTGATCGCGTCGACGACCTGCTGGTCGTTGACGTCCTCGACGGCGCCGCCGGTGCGGCGGGCGATGTCCAGGACGTACGGGCCGTCGGCCGGGTTGCCGATCGCCAGGGACTTGGCGATGGTGTTCGGCTTCTGCGGGCGCACGACGTCGTGGCCGGCCTTGAAGGCGGTGGAGACCGGGGAGCAGCCCTCGGCCTGGGCACCGAAGATCTTGTACGGCTTGTCCTCGACGAGGCCGAGCTTGATCAGCTCCTGCAGGCCCTTGTCGATCTTCGTGAGCTGCGAGCCGGACGCGATGGGGATGACGAGCTGGTCGGGCAGCTCCCAGCCGAGCTGCTCGCAGATCTCGTACGCCAGGGTCTTGGAACCCTCGCCGTAGTACGGCCGGAGGTTGACGTTGACGAAGCCCCAGCCCTCGCCGAGCGGGTCTCCGATGAGCTCCGAGCAGAAGCGGTTGACGTCGTCGTAATTGCCCTCGATGCCGACCAGCTCGCCGCCGTACACCGCGGCCATGACGACCTTGCCCTGCTCCAGGTCGTGCGGGATGAACACGCAGGAGCGGAAGCCGGCGCGGGCCGCGGCGGCACCCACCGCACCGGCGAGGTTGCCGGTGGAGGAGCAGGAGAGCGTGGTGAATCCGAAGGCGCGGGCGGCCTCGACGGCGATGGCGACGACACGGTCCTTGAAGGAGTGCGTCGGATTGCCGGAGTCGTCCTTGACGTACAGGCCGCCGGTCACGCCCAGCTCGCGGGCGAGGTTGTCGGCCTTGACCAGCTTCGTGAAGCCGGGGTTGATGTTGGGCTTGTCCGCGACATCGGAGGGGACGGGCAGCAGCGGCGCGTAGCGCCAGATGTTGTTCGGGCCCTCGGCGATGCGCTTCTTCAGCTCTTCGGGGGAGCCGCTCGGCAGGTCGTACGCCACTTCGAGCGGCCCGAAACAGGACGCGCAGGCGAAAATGGGACCGAGCTCGAAACGCTCGCCGCATTCGCGGCAGGAAAGCGCTGCGGCGGGACCGAGGTCCACGGCGGAAGAATTGGTGTTCTCTGCAACTGTCTGCACGGCCATGATGGCGGAGGCCCTTTCTCCTCATCTTCCTTGCGACGTATTTCGCCACAAGACGGAATTGGCACCTTCCCCACCGTGACCTCGCGGTCGGCAGGAGGGTTGCCGGGACTTCAACGGGCCGTTCCCTCAGTCCCTCTGGATGAGCGCTATGGCACCGGACCATGGATCCGGGCGTTTATTCGCGGACCGACCCCGACATGCGAGGGTCATCCGCGTTGTTCAAGACTGTAACCGAAGCACCGGACGGTTGAGATAGTCGTCCGAACCGCGAGATGGATCACATACAGGGAGTATCGACCGTGCTGGAAGAGGTGGAACGCTGGCTGACCAGGCGTTCCTGGTCTGCTGCCGACCGCCCGCTCGACCGCCTCACGGCCGCTCGGGCGAGGGATCCGCACCGCTCGCGCGTGAGCGTCGTGCTGCCCGCGCTGAACGAGGAGGCGACGGTCGGCGAGATCGTGGCGGAGATCCGGCGCGAGCTGATGGAGAAGGTCCGGCTCGTCGACGAACTGGTGGTGATCGACTCCGGCTCCACCGACGCCACGGCCGAGGTCGCGCGACGGGCCGGCGCCCGGGTCGTCCACCGCGACTCCGTGCTCCCCCGGATACCCGCCCTCCCCGGCAAGGGCGAGGTCCTCTGGCGGTCACTGCTGGTGACCAGCGGGGAGATCGTGTGCTTCGTCGACGCCGACCTGAAGGACTTCTCCGCGGACTTCGTGTCCGGGATCGTCGGCCCGCTGCTGACCGACCCGCAGGTGCAGTTCGTCAAGGCCATGTACGACCGGCCGCTGGGCGACACCGCAGGACAGGGCGGCCGGGTGACCGAACTGGTGGCCCGCCCGCTGCTCAATCTGCACTGGCCCCGGCTGGCCGGCTTCGTCCAGCCGCTGGGCGGCGAATACGCGGTGCGACGCTCCCTGCTGGAACAGCTCCCCTTCCCGGTCGGTTACGGAGTGGAACTGGGCCTGCTCGTCGACGCGCTGCACACGGTCGGCCTGGACGCGCTGGCACAGGTGGACGTCGGGGTGCGCAAACACCGCCACCAGGACGGCCAGGCCCTCGGGCGGATGGCGGCCACGATCTACCGCACGGCGCAGCTGCGGCTCTCCCGCGGGCCACTCGTACGGCCCGAGATCACCCAGTTCGAGCGGGGGCCGGACGGGTTCGTCCCGCACACCCATGCGGTGGACACCGAGGAACGGCCGCCGATGCGGGACGTCGCGGAGTACGCCGCCCGCAACGCGGCGTAACGATTCTTCACGCCAGGCTTCGCACTCACTTCACGTTTGGCGGCTTCCCGAACGGGCTAGGTTCGGGTACATGGTCTCCGCGCACGCTGCCCAGGTACTCGTCGCGTCCAACCGCGGCCCGGTGTCGTACACACAGCGGGACGACGGCACCCTCGACTCGAAACGGGGCGGCGGCGGGCTCGTCTCCGGCCTCAGTGCCGTCGACGACAAGCTGTGGGTGTGCGCCGCCCTCAGCGACGGCGACCGCGAGGCGGTCCGGCGCGGTGTGTCCGAGCCCGGCGTCCGGATGCTCGACATCGACGCCGGGGTCCATGCCGACGCCTACAACGGCATCGCCAATTCGGTGCTCTGGTTCGTCCACCACATGATCTACCAGACGCCGCTGGAGCCCGTCTTCGACGCGGAGTTCCGCCGGCAGTGGGCCTCCTACGAGGCGTACAACCGGGCCTTCGCCCAGGCCCTGGCCGAGGAGGCGGGCGAGGGCGCCGCAGTCCTGGTGCAGGACTACCACCTCTCGCTGGTCCCCGGCATACTGCGCGAACTGCGTCCCGACCTGCGGATCGGGCACTTCTCGCACACCCCCTGGGCACCCGTCGACTACTTCCGGCTGCTGCCCGACGACATCGGCGAGCAGCTGCTCAAGGGCATCCTGGGCGCCGACCGCGCCGCGTTCCTGACGCGCCGCTGGGCGGACGCCTTCATCGGCTGCTGCACGGAGATCCTCGGCGGCACCGGCCACACCCGGATCGGGGTGCACGGGCTGGGCGCCGACGCGGACTTCCTGCGCCGCCGCTCGCGGGAGGCGGACGTGGACGAGCGCATGGAGATCCTGCGGGAGCAGGTGGGCGCCGACCGGCGGACGATCGTGCGGGTCGACCGCACGGAGCTCTCCAAGAACATCGTCCGCGGGCTGCACGCCTACCGGGCCCTGCTGGAGGAGCACCCCGAATGGCGCGAGCGCGTGGTGCACATCGCCTTCGCCTACCCCTCGCGGCAGGACCTCTCGGTCTACCGCGACTACACGGCGGAGGTCCAGCGGGTCGCCGACGGCATCAACGCGGAGTACGGCACGGAGGGCTGGACCCCGGTCCTGCTCCACGTCGACGACGACTTCGCCCGCTCCCTGGCGGCGTACCGGCTGGCGGACGTGGCCCTGGTCAACCCGATCCGCGACGGCATGAACCTGGTCGCCAAGGAGGTCCCGGTCGTCTCGGACCACGGCTGCGCGCTGGTGCTGTCCCGCGAGGCGGGGGCGTACGAGGAGCTGGGCGAGGACGCCCTCGTGGTCAACCCGTACGACGTGTCGGCCACTGCCACGGCACTGCACGAGGCGCTCACGATGGACTCCGACGAACGGGGCGCCCGCTCGAAACGACTGGCCATGGCTGCGACGGCACTGCCGCCGCAGCAGTGGTTCCTGGACCAGCTGGACGCGCTGCGGGGTCAAGGGCTCCCGTCCGGATCGCCGGGCTGACCGGACGGGCCCCGCATCCCCGCCAGCGTCTGGGCCGTGGCTTCGGCGAGCCGGTGGTCACCCCGGCGCTCGGCGTCCTGGACGACCTGCCGGCAGAGACTCTCACCCTCGGCCCAGCGCCCCTGCTTGATCAGGCAGAACCCGTAGACCCCCCTGTACATGCCCGCATCGCTGTGGCGCCCTTGCTCCATGAAGCGGTCGGCTGCTTCGAGGAGGTGAGTCCCGGCCTCGCTGCACCGACCCTCCAGGTGGAGGACCATCCCGAGCCGGGCGTGCGCGTCCACCGCGAAGAACGGATGTCCCAGAGCGACCGCGGCGCGCAGATCGGTGACGGCGTCGGCGAGTTGGTTCAACTGCATGAATGCCTTCGCTCTGAGCACGCGTGCCTCCGACTCGTTGCCATGACGCCCGTACGCGGCATAGGTACCGATGACCCCGTCCAGGCCTCGAAGGGCGGCTCGCGCGTCGTTCGCGCGGAGCTCCGCAGCAGCGGATCGCAGCCTGGCATCCGCCTCACGCATCGGATCACCGGACGCGGCGGCGGCTCGGGAAGCCCGTTCGGCCATGGCGGCGGCCTGCTCCGGTTCGCCGCGTCGCAGCAACACGATGCTCAGACCCGTCAGCGCGGCCGAGACCGCGGAGTCGGGTACATCCGGCCGATTGGCCACGGCGGTCAGATAGAAGGCCGCGCTCTCCCCCTCGTCGTTCATGAGCAGGGCCTGGCCATGCAGCAGCAGGAGGTCGTAGGGCCACGCCCCGAGAACCAGATCCTTGGGCAGATCTTCGACACTCGCGTTCGTGAGCTGCAGGAGGTCGGACAGCCGTGCCTTGCTCAGAAGGTAGGTGCCGAGGAAGAACGGAGCCCATCGCCGTATCGGCGTGTCCGCCGAGATCCCGGCCGTCGCACACGCGAGTACGTTGCCGACTTCGGCATCGAGCCAGCTGACGGCCTTCTCGGAATGCGGATAAGGCTGTTCGGGCAGGTCCGGTAGGACTTCGGCGATGTGCTCGGCCATGTCCGGGGTGAGGAGTGCCTCCGCGTGCGCCGCGTGGTGCAAGTAATGGGCGAACAGCCGCGGGAGCGCGTCGCTTCGCTCCGACTCCCAGGTGTCCGCGATATCCGGCTCGTTGGCGAAGAGGCGTACCAGGTCGTGGAACGCCCAGCGCTCACCGCCCGCGTTCCGCAGCAGATGTGCCCGGTCGAGGTTCGCCAGCAGGTGTCGGGGCGACTTCATCCCGAACAGCGGGCCCACGCAGTCGGTGGAGATGTCCACGCCCGGGGCGGCAGCCAGGAGATGCAGGGCGAGGCGTTCACGGGAGGGGAGCCTGTCGTACGACAGGTCCAAGGACGTCCGTACGGCCAGGTCCTCGTGCTGGAACGCCGCCAGTCTCTCCTCACGCCGCTCCGCCAGCTCCTCGGCCATGTCCCGCAGTGGCCGCTCCGGTTCGTCGCGCAGCAGGGCTCCGATGATGCGAAGCGCCAACGGCAGGTCACCGCAGAGCCCAGCGATCCTCGTCGCGGCGGCGCTGTCCTCGGTGATCCGGGTGTCCTGCACTCCGTCGGCCTGGGCCACGGCCTTGAGCAGGCCGACGGAACCGGCGTGCGAAAGCTCCCTGACCGCGTACGGCTTCGCCCGCAGGGTGCTGATCTTGTTCCTCGTCGTGATCAGCGTGTGGTGAGGGAGCGGAGGAATGATCAGCTCTACCTGGCCCGCGGTGCGGACGTTGTCGAGCAGGAGCAGCAGAGGTGCCTCACGACGGCGCAGCGCCTCGTTCCAGGCGCCGATCTTCTCGTCCAGGGTGACGGGCCAGTTGGGTGCCTTGTACTTCAGTGCTCGGAGCAGAATGTCGAGCACTTCCTCAGGACCGCGCTCGACGGCCGGTGAGTAGCTGTGCAGATCGACGCAGAGAGCTCCGCCGGCGAACCAGCCCTCCTCGTAACCTCGATGGGCGGCCGCTACCGCCAAGGCGGTCTTGCCCACGCCACCCATGCCCATGAGCGTGAGCGCGTTCTCGTCGTTCGCCCCCGCCCCGAGCCACGACATCAGCGCCTCGATGTCTTCGTCCCTCCCGGCGAAGACGTCGGGCTTCGGCGGCAGCATCACGCAGGGATGCTTGCGCCGCCTGCGCCAGTCCTCCACCTTGATCAGCCATGACCGGGCCTCCTCGTCCTGCACGGGTGTGGCACCCAGGTGCCGGAGGATCGCCAGCGAGGTCTCGTAGGTGGGCAGATGCCGCGCCGGATCGGAGTCCGGGCCGACGGCGGAGACGAAGGTACGAAGGCTCAGTCCGCACACGGTCGCGGCCCGCCGGTTCGTGAATCCGGAGGAGGCCTTCAGCCGCCGGAAGAGGTCGCGGAGACGATCAAGGGCTTCTCGCTCGGACGGCGTTCCGAAGTCCACTGATTCCTCCGCTCGTCGGCAGGCAGAAGGCCCCGCTCGGCAAAGTGCAGATAAGTGCACACGGACCCGGAACCGGCGCCCCTGGCACGGAGAGTTTCGGTATCGATTCTCGACCACGGAGGCGCAGTCCGATGCTGGAACCCATTTCTTCCCTGACTCTCCTGGTGCTCCTGGTCGCCGCGATGGTCGCGGTGATCGTCGCTCTGCTGGTCGGTGCGGCAACCATCTACCTCTCCCGCCGGGACGGGGCCACCTGGCCTTCCGCTCTCATCCGCGGCGGGATCGCGTTCAGTGGGATGCTGACGCTGCTGCTCCTGGCGGCGACGCTCGCCGTTGTCCTGCTGCAACTGCGTTCGTGAACGGCCGGGCGGGAACGCCTCCTCGCAGGAGGCAGCGATCACCACCCGCGCCTCGCGGCACCCTGCCCGCGGGCACTCGGCGCAACACCCGCGGCGGGCATGAGGAATGCCCGCGCAGCTCCCCAGC
>NZ_JBHWZS010000319.1:0-10004 GCF_042728155.1 Streptomyces sp. NPDC060209 | reverse complement strand
GTTGATAGGCCAGATGTGGAAGCCCGGTAACGGGTGGAGCTGACTGGTACTAATAGGCCGAGGGCTTGTCCTCAGTTGCTCGCGTCCACTGTGTTAGTTCTGAAATAACGAACGGCCGTGTTTTCATCCGGTGTTGGTTAATTTCATAGTGTTTCGGTGGTCATTGCGTTAGGGAAACGCCCGGTTACATTCCGAACCCGGAAGCTAAGCCTTTCAGCGCCGATGGTACTGCAGGGGGGACCCTGTGGGAGAGTAGGACGCCGCCGAACAATTATTCCGGGAAAGCCCCGTGCCCTTGTGGCACGGGGCTTTTCTGCGTTCTGAGCGTCTAGGGTCGAACCATGCGCTACGAACTGGTCATCTTCGACAACGACGGCGTGCTCGTCGACAGTGAGCCGATCTCCAACACCGTCCTGGCCGGCTACCTCACCGAGCTCGGCCACCCCACCTCGTACGAGGAGTCCCTCCGCGACTACATGGGGGCCGCGATCCACCGGGTCCACGACCTCGTGGAGGAGCGGACCGGCGAGAAGCTGCCCGCGGACTTCGACGAGGAGCTCCACCGGCGCACCCTGACCGCGTTCCAGCAGGAGCAACTGGCCGCGGTGGAGGGAGTCGACGAGCTCCTGGGCTCGCTCGTCGCCGACGGGGTCGCGTACTGCGTCGCCTCGTCCGGAAGCCACCAGAAGATCGCGGCCGGGCACCGGAACACCGGGCTCGACCAGTGGTTCGAGGAGGAGTGGATCTTCAGCTCCGAGGACGTCGGGCAGGGCAAGCCGGCCCCGGACCTGTTCCTCCACGCAGCCGAACGGATGGGTGTCGCCCCCGAGCGGTGTGTCGTGATCGAGGACAGCCCGCTGGGCGTCGAGGCGGCCCGCGCCGCAGGGATGGACGTGTACGGCTTCACCTCGATGATGCCGGCGGACCGGCTCAGCGGTGTCGCGGGGCATTTCTCCGACATGAGGCAGCTTCCCGAACTGCTCGCCTGATCCATCTACCCAGCGGTAGATCCGGGCTCTACGCTCGCGGCCATGACGGATGCGCGGTTGCGGTAC
Organism: Streptomyces sp. NPDC060209; assembly: GCF_042728155.1. Classification (NCBI taxonomy): domain Bacteria; kingdom Bacillati; phylum Actinomycetota; class Actinomycetes; order Kitasatosporales; family Streptomycetaceae; genus Streptomyces; species Streptomyces sp. NPDC060209. The sequence goes on along the minus strand of NZ_JBHWZS010000319.1, from coordinate 8,949 downwards.
GGCAGAGCCTCGCTCGCTCTGAGCTTCCTGGTGCAAGGGGTGACCTTTGCGCTGCTCGTGACGCGCATCCCCGCCATTCAGGACCGGTACGGGATATCCGACGGGCTGCTGCCCGTCTTCCTGGCCGCGGTGCCTGTCCTGGCGGGGGTCGCCAGCGTGGCCACCGAGAAGGTGGTCGCGCGGGTACGGCCCGGGATCGTGCTCAGGTGGGCGCAGCCCGTCGTGCTGCTGGCCCTGCTCGGTGTGGGTGCCGGCAGTGAGCTCTGGCAGGTGGCCCTCGCGCTCGGCTTCTTCGGACTGGCGGTCGGGGCCCTGGACGCCTCGATGAACATGATGGGCGTCAGCCTCCAGCGGGCGTACGGGCGCAGCATCATGCTCGGGTTCCACGCCGCGTACAGCCTTGGAGGCATCGCCGGGGCGTCGATGGCATGGGCGGGGGCGCACTGGGACCTGTCGCTGCTGGTGTCCTATCTGCCGGCGGTGGTCGTCCTGCTGCCCGCGGCTCTGATCGGGAGCCGGTGGTACGCGGAGGGAAAGGCAGGCGGGGACGTGGTGGCGGCCGAGCCCGGTCAGGGTGCGTCGGTGCCGTTCAGGCTGCTGCTGCCGCTCTGCCTGGTGATGGCGTTCGCGTACATCGGGGACTCGACGGTCTCCAACTGGAGCGCGAAGTACCTGCAGGACGTGCTGGGCAGCTCGGAGCAGTTGGCGACGGTTCCGTACAACGTCTACATGGTGACGACGTTGCTGGGGCGGGCGGTCGGCGACCTCGGGGTGCGGCGGTTCGGGGCGGTGGCCGTGGTGCGGGGCGGGAGCGTGCTGGCGGCCGTGGGGTTCGCGGTGGTGGCGGTGGCGCCGGGGGCCTGGTGGGGGATGCTCGGCTTCACGCTGCTGGGGCTGGGCCTGTGTGTGATCGTGCCGCAGACCTTCGCGGCCGCGGGGCGGATGTTCCCCGGGGCCAGCGATGTGGCCGTGGCGCGGCTGAACGTCTTCAACTATGTGGGTTTCCTCGTGGGGTCGCCGCTGGTGGGGGCGCTCGGGGACGCGTGGAGCTACCGCGGCGCGATGCTCGTGCCCATGGTGCTGGTCCTGGCGACGCTCGTGTACGCCCGGTCGTTCGGCGCGGAACCCGCCCGATACGGTGGCGGGCATGAGCGGGCGCGCGCAGCTGATGTGGGATGAGGCAGTAACGGGATACGACTTCGGGTCCAGTCACCCCATGGATCCGGTCAGACTCGCTCTGACGATGGGCCTGGTGCGGGCGTTCGGGCTGGACGGGTCGGTGGATGTCCGGTCGGCCAAGTCCGCGGGGGACTCCACTCTGCGGCTCGTGCACCGCGAGGACTACGTGGCGGCCGTCCGGGCGGCGTCCGTGGATCCGGGCGCGGCCGACCAGGCGTACGGGATCGGGACGGTCGACGATCCCGCCTTCGCGGGGATGCACGAGGCGTCCGCGCTCATCGCCGGGCTCTCGGTGGGGGCCGCGGAGGCGGTGTGGCGCGGGGAGAGCCGGCATGCCGTGAATTTCACGGGCGGGCTGCACCACGCGATGCCCGGGGCCGCCTCGGGTTTCTGCGTGTACAACGACCCGGCTCTCGCCATCGCCCGGCTGCTGGAGCTCGGTGCGGAGCGGGTGGCGTACGTCGATGTGGACGTGCACCACGGGGACGGGGTGCAGGCGGCGTTCTGGGAGGACCCCAGGGTGCTGACCGTGTCGCTGCACGAGCATCCGCGCACGCTGTTCCCGCAGACCGGCTGGCCGGAGGAGACCGGTGCGGGGGCGGGTGAGGGCGGTGCGGTGAATGTGGCGCTGCCGGCGGGTACGGGCGACGCCGGGTGGCTGCGGGCGTTCCACGCGGTGGTGCCGGAGCTTCTGGAGGACTTCCGGCCTCAGGTGCTGGTGACCCAGCACGGGGCCGATACGCATTTCGAGGACCCGCTGGCGCATCTCGCGGTGTCGCTGGACGCCCAGCGGGCTGTCATGACGGCCTGTCATGATCTGGCCCACGCCTACGCCGAGGACGGGCGTTGGGTGGCGCTGGGCGGGGGCGGTTACGCGGTGGTGGATGTGGTGCCGCGGTCCTGGACCCATCTCGTGGGGATCGCCGCACATGCGCCGGTGGACCCGGAGTCGGTGATTCCGGCGTCGTGGCGGGACGAGGTCTATGCCCGTACACGGCAGTTGGGCCCGGCCCGGATGACCGACGGCCGTACGCCGTCGTGGAAGCCGTGGGAGGACGGGTACGACCCCGCGGACCGGCTGGACCAGGCGGTGCTGGCGACCCGGAGGTCGGCGTTCCCGCTGCGGGGGCTGCTGGCCTGAGCAGGGTCGCGCCAACGCCTGAGCAGGGTTACGCCAACGGTGGGGCGGTATCCGGGTTCCGGCCCCGGGATGCTTTCGGTGCGGGAGCATCGGGAGGGTGTTGAGCACCGGAGCGCTGCGCGCTCATCTGCTGGCGGCCCGGCTCGCCGGGCCCGTGGCCACGCCGCGGGAGACCAGCCTGCGGAGTTATCGGCTTTTCGCGGCGAGGGACCCTCGTGTGCTGCTCGGACTCGATCCGGACCGTTCCTGGGGGGAGCGTGACCTGCTGCGGCTGATGGCCGACAAGTGCGGGGTATCGGACGATCCTGATCATGTGTCGGGTCCGGATGTGATCGATCCGGAGCGGACGCTGGCCGCTCTGGACGCGTTCGCGCAGCGCCTCGCCGGGGCTGCGGAGAGACGGGCTCCGGTGCTGTTCGGCACGGGGCATCCGCATCGGCTGCTCGGGTTCTACGCCGGTCTGGCAGACGCCTTGTCGGCGGCCGGGTGCGCGGTGCTCACCCCCGCGCAGGGCCGATGTGTCGACATAACGACCCGGTTCGGCGTACGTACGTACAACCTTGACTACGTACAAGGTGTCGCGCTGGTGCGCGAACCGGGCGTGCGGGTCCCCGGGAGTGCGACCGGCGCACACACCCACTCGCCGCTGCCGGTTCGGGCGGTGCTGGAGGAGGCGGTGAAGGCCCGGGGGGTGCTGCCAGAGCTGGTCGTCGGGGACCACGGCTGGGTCTGCGGGGCAGGTCAGCTGGGCATCGAGGCCATCGGGCTGGCGGATACGGACGACCCCGCGCTGTTCGTGGGTGAGGCGGAGGGGCGGGTGTCCGTCGCCGTTCCGCTTGATGACGGCGTGCGGGAGGACTACTACCGGCCTCTTACTCGGTATGTGCTCAATCAGGCCTGTCTGTCACAGTAGGCGGCCGATCGTCTCACCTCTTCCCCACTCGCATCACCCGCCCCTAATCTGGGGAGTGAGCGCACAACGACGAAGAGTCACCGGAGGGGAAGCCGGTGCGCGTCTCGTGCGGAAGGTACAGGTGGGTCATGGCTGCTGACAGTGAGAGGCCTCTCAACGAGGTCAAGTTTCTGACCGTGGCGGAAGTCGCCTCGGTCATGAGGGTGTCGAAGATGACCGTGTACCGCTTGGTGCACAGCGGTCATCTGCCGGCGATCAGGGTGGGAAGGTCTTTCCGGGTCCCGGAGCAAGCGGTTCACGAGTATCTTCGCGAGTCCTTCGTGGGGGTGGAGTCGGCCTGACGTTGCCCTCGGATTACGTCCCTCACCCGGTGGCGGGTAGGCTAGGCCGACGTAGGTCGTGTGGGCCCAGACGCCCCGCACCAGTGAAGAGAAGTGAGCGAGGGTAGTCGTGGGCTCTGTTATCAAGAAGCGGCGTAAGCGGATGGCCAAGAAGAAGCACCGCAAGCTGCTCAAGCGCACGCGCGTTCAGCGTCGCAACAAGAAGTAAGCGAACGCAGTTCGTGAGTCCGAGGCCCTTTCGCCGTCCTGGCGGGAGGGCCTCGGTGCATTCCCGGGCCGGCGCCCCGGGCCGGTGTTCCGGGCTCCGGAGTGGTGCGGCGGATCCAGTGGTATTCGCGCCATCGGTTCGGTAAAGCCCGCCTGGGGTCATCACAGGGCAACATCCACCGACTACGGTGACGGCCAGGGGAAGACCCCGCTCGGTGAACGATCGACGGAAGGCGCTGATCTTGGGGAAGATCGTGCTCGTCACAGGTGCGGCCCGGCAGCTGGGAGGCCGTTTCGTGCGGCGTATCCAGCGCGACCCCGGCGTGGACCGGGTGATCGCCGTGGACGCGGTCTCGCCCGGGCACCAGCTGGGCGACGCGGAATTCGTCCTGGCGGACATCCGGCAGTCGGCCATCGCCAGGGTCCTCGCCGAGCATTCGGTCGACACGGTCGTCCATCTGGACGTCTCGGCGAAGGCGCTCGGCGCGGGCGGCCGGACGACGGTCAAGGAGACCAACGTCATCGGCACGATGCAGCTGCTCGGCGCCTGCCAGAAGTCCCCGTCGGTCCAGCGGCTCGTGGTCAAGTCCAGCACGAACGTGTACGGCTCCGCGCCCCGTGACCCCGCGGTCTTCACCGAGACGACGTCGCCCAAGTCCCTGCCCAGCGGTGGCTTCGCCAAGGACGCGGTGGAGGTCGAGGGATACGTCCGCGGCTTCGCGCGCCGCAGGCCGGACGTGGCCGTTTGCGTGCTGAGGTTCGCGAACATCCTGGGCCCCGAGCCGGACTCGCCGCTCGCCGACTATCTGACGCTGCCGGTCCTGCCCACGGTCCTCGGTTACGACCCCCGGCTGCAGTTCGTCCACGAGGACGACGTCGTCGACGTGCTGGAGATCGCCGCCCGTGAACCACGGCGCGGCACGCTGAACAGTGGCACCTTCAACATCGCGGGCGACGGTGTGCTGCTGCTCTCGCAGTGCTCGCGCAGACTGGGACGGCCGACCGTGCCGGTGCTGCTGCCGGCCGTCACCTGGGTGGGAACGGCGCTCCGTACGATCGGCATGACGGACTTCTCGCCGGAGCAGATCCGGCTGCTCACCCACGGCAGGGTGGTCTCGACCGTACAGATGCGCGAGACGCTGGGATTCAGTCCCGAGTTCACAACGGCCGAGACCTTCGCGGAGTTCGCGCGGAGCCGGGGACCGGGGCTGCTGCCTCCCGAGAGGGTGGGCAGGGCGGTCGGGAGGCTGGCCGAGCTGCCGCTCCCCGGGCTGCCGGCAGGCAGTACACATTCGACGCACGGCGCCAGGTAGAGGAGCGCGACCGACGATGGCGGACGCCAAGGTCATTCCCTTCGACGACGACCGTTCGCGCTCCGGCGCGGGGCGGCGCAGAGGCGTGCTGCCGGGCGGCGGCCGGGTCCAGACGCCGTCGTCGTCCGGTCCTGCGCCCGTGAGCGCCCTGCCGGGCGGCCAGGTGCCGGAAGGGGCCGCTGAGACCGCAGGTACCGCCTCCCAGGACGGCAGGGAGGGTCCCGGGAGCGGATGGGACCAGCGGATCGCGGGCGGGCTCGCGTTTCTGCGGCGCCGGCTCACGGGTGATTACGACGTCGACGAGTTCGGCTACGACAAGGAGCTGACCGACCAGGTCCTCATGTCGATGCTGAGGCCGCTCGCTGACAAGTACTTCCGGGTCGAGGTGAAGGGCATCGAGAACATCCCGTCCGACGGCGGGGCGCTCATCGTTGCCAACCACTCCGGGACGCTGCCGCTGGACGGACTGATGCTCCAGGTCGCGGTGCACGACAACCACCCGGCCGAGCGGCATCTGAGGCTGCTGGCGGCCGATCTCGTCTTCATGCTCCCGGTGGTCAACGAGCTTGCGAGGAAGGCCGGGCACACCCTTGCGTGCGCGGAGGACGCGGAGCGGCTGCTGCAGGGCGGTGAGGTCGTCGGGGTGATGCCGGAGGGCTTCAAGGGCATCGGGAAGCCGTTCAGCGAGCGCTACAAGCTGCAGCGCTTCGGGCGGGGCGGGTTCGTTTCGACGGCGCTGCGGGCCGGGGTGCCGATCGTGCCGTGCTCGATCGTGGGGGCGGAGGAGATCTACCCGATGATCGGCAACTCGAAGACGCTGGCGCGCGTCCTGGGGGTCCCGTACTTCCCGATCACGCCGACGTTTCCGTGGCTGGGACCACTGGGTGCGCTGCCGTTGCCGACGAAGTGGACGATCCAGTTCGGGGAGCCGATTCCCACGGACGGGTATCCGCCGGAGGCGGCGGAGGACCCGATGCTGATGTTCAACCTGACGGACCAGGTGCGGGAGCAGATCCAGCACACGCTCTACAAGCTGCTGGTGCAGCGCCGGTCGGTCTTCTTCTGACGGAACGACCCGCGGCACGAGGACCTGCGGTACGAGGACCTGCGGCACGAGGACCCGCGGCACGAGGACCTGCGGTACGAGGACCTGCGGCACGGGAAGAGGGGCGGTCCGGTCGGGACCGCCCCTCTCCTCGTGCGGTTGCCCCTACGGTTCGACGTCCTCGCTGTCGATGCCCAGGCCGGGCAACAGGCCCGGGAGCAGCGGCGGCAGGGTGACGTCCGGTGAGGGGGATGTGCCGGATGTGCCGCCCGGTGACGACGGGGTGGTGCCGTCCGTCGGGAGGTCTTCCAACAGGCCGTCCGTGCCGCCGTCGAGCAGCCCGTCCGCCGAGCTGCTGCCGGAGCCGGAGGGCTCCGGAGCGGTGCTGGTGGACGCGCTGTCGTCCGGCGCCGCGGAGGAGGAGGGAGTCCTGCGGTCCGGGGTCGCGGAACCCCGGTCCTCCTGCGTGGAGTCGGCAGGCGGCGCGCCCCCTTCACTGCCCGGTGTGCGGGGCAGCAGCGATTTCAGCGGTGCGACTTCCTGGTCCATGGCCTCGAAGACGGAGCTGACCCTGTCGCGGACGTCGGTCAGCTGGACGGGCAGCCGGTCGCGGAGGCTGCTCCAGCTCGCGCGGTGCGAGCGGGAGAAGGAGTCCAGTGTCTGGATGGGGCCGATGGAGCCGTCGCGCTCGTAGGCGGTGTGGAGCAGGCGGTGGCCCTCGGTGGCGTCGTGCGTCATGCCGTCGAGTGCGCGCCTGACCTCGCCGATCGATTCGTGGTCCATCTCGCCCGAGCGGCCCCGCTCCATCAGCCGGCGGGCTTCGCTGAGACGGGTCGACGCCTGGTCGAGGTAGGCCTCGCCCCGGTCGGCGTCGTTGTCGGCCATGCCGCGGCTGATGTCCTCCATGCCCCGCTTGAGCGGGTAGAGGGAGTCACCCGGCAGGGCGTCGGAACTGGCAGCGGCCACTCCGCCGAACGCTCCCGCGGCCACACCGACCGTGAGCCCGCCCGCGGTGAGGCCCTTCGCCCAGCGGGAGCGGGGACGTAGCCTCCGGATCGGGGAGGCCCGGTGGGCTCCCTTGCTCCGTTGTTCGGGCACGGTAGGGCCCGTGGACGCACCGCCTTCGGCGAACATGGTCTCCATGGCCGCGACGAGCTGGGCTCGCTGCACCACTTTGACTTCGGGATCGAATTCCGGCTCCGGTAGCTCACCGAGGCCGTTCGCCAGGGCCAACAGCGTTCCGTGGTCGGCCGGTTCGGCCGGGTCCTCGGGCTGTACGGCCGCCGCACCCTGGGGGGACTGCTCCTCCAGGGCCTGGGCGAAGGCGTTCGCCCGCCGGTGTGCCGAAACGTTTGCGATCACTGGCGGCACCTCCTCTCGTCATGACGGTCGACTCCCCTGAGGGTCCGGAAGGTTGCCCACCGGAGACGTTTCCACACGATCGAGCGAGTGGAAACGGTCAGGTGTGGCGACAGGGGGCCTGCATCCGGCACAACGAGTGGCGCGGCAGATGGGTTACGGACTGAGGATGATCCGATCGGTGTGTCACGAGCACGTCACGGATGGTGACGTCAGCGGGCGTCGTCCGGGAGGAGTCGTGCGAGTGTTCGCACTGCTCGGTACTGCAAGGTTTTGATCGCGCCCTCGTTCTTCCCCATGACCCGGGCGGTCTCGGCGACCGAGAGACCCTGCAGGAATCGCAGGGTCACGCACTCCTGCTGCTGCGGGTTGAGCCGGCGTACGGCTTGCAGCAGTGCGGCGTTGGAGAGGGATTCCAGTACGGAGTCCTCCGGGCTCCGCGCGACCTCGTTGGCGTCGAGCATTTCGCCGGTGGTCACTTCCAGTCGGAAACGACTGGATTTGAAGTGGTCGGCGACCAGGTTCCGGGCGATCGTGACCAGCCAGGCGCCGAAATCGCGGCCCTGCCAGGTGAAGGTGGAGATGCGGCGCAGTGCGCGCAGGAACGTCTCGCTGGTGAGGTCCTCCGCTGTCGCCTTGCCTCCCACGCGGTAGTAGATGTACCGGTACACGGTGTCGCTGTACTGGTCGTACAGGCGGCCGAAGGCCTCGGCCTCACCGGCCTGCGCGCGCTCGACGAGATCCATCATGCGCGCGCTGTCGCTGTCGGCTGCCGGACGGCGGGCGGGAGCCGATGACGCAGCAGCGGCGGCGCCGCGGTTGCTGCGTCTTCCGACGGCCGCGCTGCGTTCGGCCAAGGCGTAGCAAGGGCCGGCAGGTACAGGGGTGGCAAATTGGGGGACGGCGTACGCGGTGGGGACGAAACCGCGCAAGCGGTCGATGACCGTTGCGCGGAGCGTAGCCAGGCCCGAGGTGTCAACCCCGACGTGTGGGTACACGGGACTCCCAGAGGCAGAGCTTCCATCACGTGCAGTTCGAAAACCATCACTCGTGGTAGCGGGTGGCGGGCTCCTTGTGCGTCTGAGGAGAATAACGCTTCGTACAGGCGGTGCTACACCCAGTTGCTCAAATCACCGGTTACGTCGCTTCCGTAACCTCTAAGTGACGGTTCAAGTGGCACATCGTGACCAGTTATTGATCGAATAGCTTCGGGATCTGCCTGCGGCGGCGACGGGTTGTGGTCGCCGGGAGGTAACGCGACTGGCCGGAGCGATGGGTGTCCCTGCCCGTTGTTCCGCTCTCGATTGGGTGTACGTCTCCGGGCGTGGGTTCTGGGACCCCCAGGAGGGCGCGATCGAGCTCGTGCCGGAATCGGGCGACCCCGTGGACCTGCGCGAACTCGCCGACGCCGACCTGCGCCGCGCCGTCGCCGTCGTCGGCCAGGACACCCC
>NZ_JBHWZS010000318.1:0-10016 GCF_042728155.1 Streptomyces sp. NPDC060209 | reverse complement strand
GGGTCCGTACCCGGCGGCACGAGCGCGTTACCAGGAGACATGCCGTGCCCGAGGGGCATACGATCCACCGCCTCGCCGCCGACCACCACGAGCGGTTCGAGGGGCGCCCGGTGCGGGTGAGCAGCCCCCAGGGCAAGTTCTCCGACAGTGCTGCGCTGCTGGACGGGCGGGCCTTCACGGGCGTCGACGCCCACGGCAAGCACCTCTTCCTCGGCTTCGAGGGGTCCGCCTGGGTCCACATCCACCTCGGCCTCTTCGGCAAGCTCGGCTTCGGTACGGCTCCGGCGCCGCCGCCCACCGAGACCGTCCGGCTGCGTCTGCTCAACGACGCCCACCACGCAGATCTGCGCGGCCCCACCACGTGCGCCCTGATCACGGGACCGGAGAAGCGCGCGATACACGACCGGCTCGGCCCGGACCCGCTGCGCGCCGACGAGGACGGCGAGCGGGCCTGGCAGCGGATCTCCCGAAGCCGCGTCACGGTCGCCGCCCTGCTGATGGACCAGAAGGTCGTCGCGGGCGTCGGGAACGTCTACCGCGCCGAGGTCCTCTTCCGGCACGGCATCGACCCGTACCGCCCGGGCAAGGACCTCACCCGGGGCGAGTGGGACGCGATCTGGGCCGACCTCGGCGTCCTGATGCGCGAGGGCGTGCGGAACAACCGCATCGACACCGTCCGCCCCGAGCACCTGCCGGAAGCCATGGGCCGGCCCCCGCGGGTCGACGACCACGGCGGCGAGGTGTACGTCTACCGACGGGCCAGGCAGGCCTGCCACATCTGCGGCACCGAGGTGCGCACGGCGGACCTGGCGGCCCGCAACCTCTTCTGGTGCCCGGCCTGCCAGCCGTCCGCGGCGGGCCGTTAGGCCCGCCGGAGACCGCCCGGGATCAGAAGCCGTGCGGGCACCACGGCTGCACGTCCGAGGAGAACGCCAGGGCGGCCTCCGCCAGCGCACCCGTCTGCAGCTCCCGCACCTGCCCGGCCGCCGCCAGCGTCGTCAGCGACACCCCGCCCAGGTAGGCGGCCGCCAACTCGTTGACGGACAGAGCCAGTCCGGGCTCGTCGTCCGTCCGCCGGCAGGTGGCCGCGCCCTTCGCGTCGGCGGTCAGCCGCCAACGCCCCGCGTTCCACGGGCAGAAGCCGTCCTCCACCTCCAGCACCACGTCGACCGGCGTCCGGTAGCTCCGGGCCTCCAGCGCCGCACCCAGCTCGACCAGTCGCACGTACAGCCCGTCCCGCTGACGCACCTCGCAGCGCCGGACGTCGGAGACCAGCCGGAGCACCGCGTCGTCCACCGGCCGGTTGTGGCACTCGACCACCGTGGTCAGGTCGATCCCGAACAGGAAGCGCCACAGCGCCGCGTACGAGGCGGGGTCCAGCGCCGCCAGGTCGCGTACCGCCACCGTGCCCTTCGGCCCGGCATCGTCCCAGGCGGGCCTGAGGTGGTACGTGGCGTAACCCGTCACCTCGCCGTCCCGCTCCGCGAGGACGCACTGCAGCGGGGAGCCGCCCGCCCGGGCGCTCTCCGGGTCGTTCACGGCCATCCGCTCCCAGCCGGGCCGGCGCACGGGGGTGCCGGGCCGGGCCTCCGCCAACCGCGCGTACACGGTCTCGCAGGCGCCGAGCGCCCGTTCCGGGGACGAGCGGCGCACCCGCACCCCGTCCGTGCCCGGGGGCAGTGCGAGGCCGACCCGCGAGGAGTCGATCCGCAGGTTCGTCTCCGTCGTGGCCGCTCCGTAGCCGAACCGGCCGTAGATGCCGGGCTCCGACGCCAGCAGCACCGCGAGTGGCTCCCCCGACGAGCGGACGTCCTCCAGCTGGCGCCGCATCATCGACGTCAGCAGCCCCTGCCTGCGGTGCGTCGCGGCGACGCTCACCATCGTGATCCCCGCGGCCGGCACCGCGGCCCCGCCGGGCACGGTCACCCGGAAGCTGTACGCGCCGGCGGTTCCCACACACTCCTCGCCGTCCCAGTGGCCGAGCGCACGCTGCGGCTCGGCCAGAGCGGCGTACATCTCGCGGCCCTCCGGGGAGATGGGAACACCGCCGAACGCCAACTCGGTACAGCTGAGCCATGTATCCCATTCGGATGCCGACAGCACCCGCAATTCCGTGGTCATGAGCCCTGCTTACCAGGGCCTGGCCGCCCGAGCGACCCAGTTTCGAACACATTGTCACCGGGTCCCCCTGCACCGGAGGCCGTCGGGTGGATAAGGTCCCGACAATGGCCCGTCGCAGAGGAGCAGAGACCTACACCGCCCGGTGGCGAAGATCAGCCCACCGGGTGCGCATCGGGCTGCGCAGGTCCGGAGTCGACTACTTCCGCGGTGACGGCTCCGACTGGATAGCCCTGGCCGGTCTGCTGATCATCATTCCGGTGATCACCTGCGCCACGCTGCTCAACCCGGTCTGGTGCTCACCTACCGCCCTCGCCCTGCCGATCGTCGCGGGCGGTCTGCTGCTGCGGCCGGCCAGCCTGCTGAGTCTCTACGCGACCGCCGCCGCCGCCCTGATCGTGGAGTCCCTCGCCCTCGGCCCCTACGCGGACGGGCCTGCCCGGGTCACACCGGGCACCGTCCTGGTCGTCGCGGCGTGCGGCTTCTTCGGGCTTGTCCTCGCCCAGTTCCGGGCCAGGGTCGGAGTGCCGTGGCGACGCGGCGGCACGATGCTCTTCGACCTGCGCGAGCGGATCCGGGTCCAGAGCGCCCTGCCCCGGCTGCCCGAGGGCTGGCACCGCGAGATGGCGCTCCGCCCGGCGGGCGGCCAGTCCTTCTCCGGCGACTTCGTCGTCGCCGCCCGCACCAACGGCGGGCGCACCCTGGAAGTCGTGCTCACCGATGTCTCCGGCAAGGGCATGGACGCGGGTTCCCGCGCCCTGCTGCTGTCCGGCGCCTTCGGCGGTCTCCTCGGCTCCCTCCCGCCGCACGGCTTCCTGCCCGCCGCCAACGGCTATCTGCTGCGCCAGGACTGGGACGAGGGCTTCGCCACCTCGATCCATCTCGTCCTGGACCTGGAGTCCGGCGACTACGAACTGCTCTCCGCCGGCCATCCCCCCGCACTTCAGTTGCACGCCGGCAGCGGCCGGTGGGAGGAGAAGATGGCCGAAGGCCCGCTGCTCGGCGTCTACGACGGAGCGCAGTTCGACGCGGTGAAGGGCTCGCTGGCGCCCGGGGACGTCCTGATGCTCTTCACGGACGGGCTGGTGGAGGCCTCCGACAGGGAAATCGAGGAGGGCATCGACCGGCTGACCGGTGAGGCCGACCGCTATGTCGCGACGGGCTTCGAGGGCGCGGCCTGGCATCTGATCGAGGCCTGCGCGAAGGACGTCAACGACGACCGCGCGCTCCTGCTGCTGTCCCGTCGCGCCTGAACCGTACGGAAGCGGTCCAAACGGTACAGGCGTCAAGCGAGGCGTTCGGTCATCACTCGAACGTGGAGTCATTTCGGGGCGCCGTCCCTGTGCGGGCGACCCCGGGTGAGCGCGGAGGCGCCCCGCCGGACACCTCATGCGGGGTGCGTCATCCCGGGTGCGCGGCCACGGCCCCCGCACCCGGGTCGTCCGCACCTCAGACCGGTACCGCTTCCTTCTCGGCCTCCCGGTCCCGTGCACGCCCTCCGGGCAGGATCCGGGCGAGCCAGTGCGAGCGGCCGGCCGCCAGCGGCGACAGGACCGCGAGCAGGAGCACATACCCGGCGATGAACGGGGAGAGCCGTTCGTCCAGGCCCGCGCCCGCCGCCATCGTGGCGAGGATCAACGCGAATTCACCGCGCGCCAGCAGGGTGGTGGAGATGTTCGCCGTGGCCTTCGGGCCGAAGGCGTAGATCTTGGCCGTGGCCATGCCGGCGAAGACGTTCATCAGCACGGTCACCGCGACGGCCGCCAGCACCGGCCACAGCACGCTCGGCAGGTCGCCGGGGTTGATGGACAGTCCGAAGGCGAAGAAGAAGATCGCGCCGAACGCGTCCCGCAGCGGATGGACCAGCTTCAGGATGCGGGTGCCCGAGGTGGTGCTGCCCAGCATCAGACCGACCATGAACGCGCCGATCGCGTCGGCGACCCCGAACCACTCCGAGACCCCGGCCACGAAGACGGCGACGCCGAGGAAGGAGACGACGAGGAGTTCGTCGTCCTTGGTGTTCATGAGCTTGCCGATGAGCTTCGTGCCGAACCGGGCCACCAGGGCGAGCAGCAGGAGGAAGCCGAAGGCCTTGCCGCCGTCGAGCACCGCCGCCCCGAGACTGTCCGCACCGGACAGGATCGGCTGCAGCGCGGCCAGGTAGAGGGCGAGGAAGACGTCCTCCACGACGATGATGCCGAGGATCGGCCGCGTCTCGGGATCGCCGATCCGGCCGAGGTCGACCAGGACTTTCGTGACGATGGCGGACGACGAGATGCCGAGCACACCCGCGAGCACCAGCGCTTCCGAGGTGCCCCAGCCCAGCGCGAAGCCGAAGCCGAGACCCGCGCCGACGTTCAGGGCGAGATAGGTGCCTCCGGCGAGCGCCATCTTGCGCCCGCCCTTCTTCAGGTCGTCCAGATGGAATTCGAGGCCGAGGTAGAAGAGCAGCAGCACGAGGCCGAGCGCGGAGAGCATCTCCAGGTCATGCGGATCGTCGAGAAGGACGACCCCGGGTGTGTGCGGGCCGAGAAGGATCCCGGCGAGGATGAACAGGGGGATGGTCGGCAGTCCGATACGGCCGCCGACGCGGGCGAGGACGGCGGCGGCGAGGAACGCGCCCCCCATGGCGATGAGCGTGTCTGCGTGTCCGATGAGCCTGTCTCCTTCTTTCGGTCAAGAGCGCGTCAAGGAATCGTCAGTAATTAGTTTACCGAACGATTTGGGGTGCACTCATTGACCGGTCGAAGCGCAGTGGTGCCCGGCGTACAGTCGGCCCATGCCGATGCCGCATCTGACCCTGTCCCAGGTGGAGACGATCGCCCGAGAGGCCCATCGCGAGCAGACCGACAAGGCGGGGCGCCCGTATGCCGAGCACCTGGCCGCGGTGGCCGAGGGCGTACGGATCCGGGGCGGCAGCGAGGAGCAGATGGCCGCGGCCTGGCTGCACGACGCGATCGAGGACGGTGCGCTGTCCCGGCGGTGGCTGGACGAGGCCCCGCTGTCCCGGCGGGTGAAGGAAATGGTCCTCGCCGTCACCAAGCGGGACGGCGAGGACCTCTTCGCGTACACCGGGCGGATTCTCGCCACGCCCGGCGCGCTGCTGATCAAGGAGTCGGATCTGGCGCACAACGCGGACCCGGACCGGCTCGCGATCCTCGAGCCGGCGACCCGTACCCGGCTGACCGAGAAGTATGCGCAGGTACGCGGCCTGTTGGGGCTCGACGGGGGTGACAGGCCCGCCGAACAGCGGGATCAAGCCAACCCCGCCGCGGGCTGAGGTGCCGAACGGATCGGCCCCGGCGGAAGGGGGCCGATCCGGACAGGCTCAGCGCTTGACGGGGCTCCGGCGGAACGCCCAGTTCATGTCCGGCTCGGTCGCGAAGCGCAGCACGCGCCGGACCGGCGGGGTGCACAGCACGGTCACGGCCACGGCCGCGACGAGGGAGACGACGACGAGTCCCAGGGGCCCCGAGAGCCACTCGTAGCGGTCGAACAGGTGGTAGTAGCCGGCGCCCTTCACCAGGAACCCGTGCAGCAGGTAGCCGCAGATGGTCCCGGCGCCCAGCGCGGTGAACCACATGTGACGGCGCGGCACCCAGGCGAGGAACGCGATCGTGAGCAGCAGTGCGCATCCGAACATCGCCAGGGTCATCACGGGCCCCGTCCACCACTGGAAGTCCATCTCCTGGGCGCTGTTGCTGCGGTAGAACCAGCCCAGCTGCATGCGCGGCGCGGCCCAGTAGGCGAAGACCAGGGCCCCGGCGACCAGCGGGAGGGACAGGAGCCGCACCTCACGCCGCCGGACCAGCTGGAAGTGCTCGGGCTTCATCAGCAGGCCGAGCACGAAGAACGGCAGGAGCTGGCAGACGCGCTGAAGGTCGAGATCGTCACCGATCTCCGGCGATACCGAGGCGAGCATGGCGATGCCGAGAGCGACGGGCAGAGGGTGGCGCAGGGACTGCCACAGCGGTGTGGTGATCCGCCAGATGAACAGGGCGATCAGGAACCAGGTGAGGAACAGCGGGTCGAGCAGGGTGATGGGAGTGTCGTCCACGCCGCCGGCGTACCGCTTGAAGAGCGAGTACGCCGTCTCGAAGAGCACATACGGCACCACGACCCCGGTGACGAGGCGCTTCACCTTGGCCGAGCTCATGTCGAACGACCGCGAGAAGTAGCCGGAGACAAGGATGAACGCCGGCATGTGGAACGTGTACACGACCATGTACAGCGCCCGTGTCGTGCGGCTGCCGTCCATCACCGGCTCCCACGCGTGGGCCACGGCGACGAGCACGATCGCGAGGTACTTCACGTTGTCGAAGTACGCGTCCCGACGCTTGGCCGGAGCGGGCGCCTCGGTGCGGGCCGGAGCGGCCTTGGAGGCGGCGGAGGGGGCCCCCGGGGCCGTCAGGGTCTGCTGGTGTCTCGGCTCCGACTCCCGGCTCTCCGGGGTGATCGGGGCCCTCTGAATTTCGCTCGGAGCTTTGGACATCTGATGCACCTTAGACCCGCCGATCGGTATGCGTAAAACTCCCGAGCGATATCGCGTGTTCCCGGTCATTCGAAAACGAAACCACCGACAACTGCCCGTTACGTGCTGATTCATCCCCCTTAAATAGGGCATATCGGCGGGAGGTTGGTGAGAGTGAATTTCGTCGCACGAACTCCTGGCAAATCGCTGTGAATGAAGTGTGGGGATATGGAAACGATCACATCGATCGTTATTCGAACTGCCCTGCACACAGCGGGCGCACAGTATTTCCGCCCGTGCCCGCGTCATCCCTGCGGGGCTTGGCGCACGCCGCGCCGTACCCGGGCGCACGCGGGCGTGAGGATGGCGCGATCCGGCCGTTTCTCTCCTTCACCCGGCAGCAGCCACAGGGGAGTTGGTGGCACGATGGGCGCGACGGAGGTGTGCCGGCCGCACGCCACCGGGCCGGCAAGGCGGACCGACCAAGGGTGTGATCAGTCGTGGCCATTTCACTGTCTGTGGTGCTTCTGCTGGGGATCGTCCTGGTGGTGCTGATCCGCGGCGGATCCATCAAGGGCGGGCCGGCGGTCGTCGCCGTGCTCTTCGGCTTCTTCCTGGCCTCGACGGGCATGGCGCCGTCGATCAACAGATTCATGAACTCGATAGCCGACACGATCAACCAGATCAGCTTCTGAGGTCACGCGGAAGCGCCCGGCCCGGCAGGCGGCCGCCCGCCGGGATGCAGGCACGCGCGGCCGGGCCCGGGAACCCGCGTGTCCGTAGGGGAGTGCGCGGGGCCCGGAGCGGGCCGTGGAGGGGTGCCGCGTCCACGGGATCCTCGAACACCGCCGATGCCCACCGCCGCTCCGCGTCGGCGACCGCCTCCTTACCTGCCAGGTAATCGAACCCGGTACGCGGACGTGCGATGCTCCGGCCCACGGAGCCCCGCCGACCGGAAGGAAGCCATGCCCGCCTATGCGATAGCCCACTTGCAGGACGCCGCCCCGCACCCGGAGATCGCCGATTACATCGAGCGGCTCCCCGCCACCTTCGAGCCGTACGGCGGCAGCTTCCTGGTGCACTTCACGCCGCACGAGGTGAAGGAGGGCAGCTGGCCGGGGGGTGTCGTGGTGCTCGGCTTCCCCGGAATCGCCGAGGCGCGGGCGTGGTGGGACTCTCCCGCGTACCGGGAGATCGCGCCGTTGCGCTCGCGGCACATCGAGGGCGACATCATCCTGGTCGAGGGCGTCCCCGAGGGCTACGACCCGACGGCCTCCGCCAAGGCGATGCGGGACGCACTGCCTCCCGCGTAGCGAATGATCACGGCGTCGCGGGCAGCGGGCCCGCGCGGCCGGCCCCTGCTCGTCGAGCCATTCGCCCCGGGTGATGCGTTCGTGAAGCCGCTCGTCCGGGCAGTTCGGGTGGCGGCGGGCACGTAAGGCGGAACGAAGACCGGAAACGCATCCGGGCCAGGCCGGAGGATGAACCTCTGACCTGGCCCTGAGCCGTTGGAGCGGGCGACGGGAATCGAACCCGCGTAGCTAGTTTGGAAGACTAGGGCTCTACCATTGAGCTACGCCCGCAAGCACCGCATCGCAGGTCCGGTGGACCGCGGTACGGGAAGCATCGTAGCGGGTCGGGGGCGGTGTGCGCACACCCGTATCGGTGTGCCCCCCGTGACGGCCCGTGCAAAGCGGCCGACGCAGCGCTCGTCTGCATGTACCCTACGTGTCGCACCGACGGGGTGTGGCGCAGCTTGGTAGCGCGTCCGCTTTGGGAGCGGAAGGTCGTCGGTTCGAATCCGGCCACCCCGACCACCAGCAAGATCGCATTGTGGGAGACCTCCCGCTTGCCGTTACTATGCAAATTGCGTGCCCGTGTGTCTGATGTACCGGGCTCGATCCGCGAAGCCGCCTCTCGGCGGCCCAGCAGAACCCCAAGAAGTCAGCCACCAAGGAGACCGAACCGTGAAGAGCGCCGTGGAGACCCTGAACCCGACTCGGGTTCGGCTCAGCATTGAGGTGCCCTTCGAGGAGCTCAAGGACAGCCTCGACGCGGCGTACAAGAAGATCAACCAGCAGGTCACGGTGAAGGGCTTCCGTAAGGGCAAGATCCCGAACCGCGTCATCGACCAGCGGTTCGGCCGTGGTGCTGTGCTGGAGGAGGCCGTCAACGACGCCCTTCCGAAGTTCTACACCGAGGCTGTCAACGAGGGTGAGCTCAACGTTCTGGGCCAGCCCGAGGTTGACATCACCGAACTCAAGGACGGCGAGCTGCTGGCCTTCACCGCCGAGGTGGATGTCCGTCCCGAGATCGAGATCCCGGACTACTCCGGCATCGAGGTCACCGTGGACGCACTCGAAGTCACCGAAGAGGACGTCGACAAGGCCGTGGAGCAGCTCCGTGAGCGCTTCGCGTCGACCAACCCGGTCGAGCGCGCCGCCGCCGAGGGCGACGTCGTGACGATCGACCTGGAGGCCAAGGTCGACGGAGAGGTCCTCGAGGACGGCGTGGCCGCCGGTGTCTCGTACACCATCGGTTCCGGCGAGCTCCTCGAAGGCATCGACGACGCCGTGACCGGCCTGGAGGCCGGTGGCGAGGCCACCTTCACCTCCGAGCTGAAGGGCGGCTCGGCCGAGGGCAAGGAAGCGGAGGTCACCGTCAAGGTCACCGCCGTCTCCGCCCGCGAACTGCCTGAGCTGGACGACGACTTCGCGCAGATGGCGAGCGAGTTCGACACGCTCGCCGAGCTTCGCGAGGACAGCCGCAAGCGCCTCGAGAACACCAAGCAGTACGACCAGGCCACCCAGGCCCAGGAGCGCGTCCTCGAGGAGCTGCTGAAGCTGGCCGAGGTCCCGATCCCCGAGAAGCTTCTCGCGGACGAGGTCCAGACCCGCAAGCACAACCTCGAGCACCACCAGCTCGGCCAGATGGGTCTCGACCTGGAGAAGTACCTCGAGATCCAGGGCAAGACCCTGGAGGAGTTCGAGAACGAGACCTCCGAGCAGGCCATCAAGGGCATCAAGACCCAGTTCATCCTTGACGAGCTCGTCAACAAGGAGAAGCTGAACGTCAACCAGGAGGAGCTCACCGAGCACCTCATGCGGCGTGCGGCTTCCTCCGGCATGAGCCCCGACCAGTTCGCCCAGGCCGTCGTCGAAGGCGGCCAGGTGCCGATGCTCGTCGGCGAGGTCGCCCGCGGCAAGGCGCTCGCCGTCGTCGTCGAGGCCGCCAAGGTCACCGACACCAACGGTGAGGTCGTCGAGCTCGAGGACGATGAGGATGCAGCGGACGCAACGGAAGAGGCCACCGAGACGGTCGAGGCCGCCGAGGGTGACACCGAGGCAGCCGACGAGAAGAAGGACGGGAAGAACGAGGCCTGAGCCTCGCTCCGATCGTTGATCTGATCCGCACGACGGGCCCCGGA
>NZ_JBHWZS010000317.1:0-10019 GCF_042728155.1 Streptomyces sp. NPDC060209 | reverse complement strand
CTGGCGCGCCCCGCCCACCCCCCTCACTGACCACCCGCTCCCCTGGCCTGGCCCGGCGGTCGCGCGCCCGCCCCCCGCGCGGTCGGCGGTGGGCGGATGCTGGGTTGTGGCCCCTGCTGCAGCCGCCACAACCGATCAGGAGATCAGGACGGGTTTCACCGCAGGACCTCCAATTCGGTGGAGCACACACCGCGGTCCGGTCCCACGAACTCCGTCCGGGCAGTGGCGCGCCGGTCGACCGGCAGCGCTGTCAGGCCGTGTACTGATATGCCGGGTAGGTCAGGTAGCCGGCGTCGCCACCCTGGTAGTACGTCGCTTCGTCGACCGGGGCGATCGGCAGCCCGGAACGCAGCCGCTCCACGAGGTCGGGGTTGGCGATGAACGCACGGCCGAAACCGATCAGGTCCGCCCCGAGTCCGAGCCAGTGGTCCGCATCGGCCCGGCCCGTCTGCTTGGGCCCCATCGGGAACACGGGATTCATGATCAGGGTCCCCGGCCAGGCCCGCCGCAGCCCCAGCAGCACCTCTTCGTCGGCCGTGGCCTCGAGGTGTACGTAGGCGACCTCCAGCCGTGCCAGTTCGCCCAGCAGCGCACGGTAGAGCTCAGGGGCATCGGTCTCCTCCACGCCCCAGAAACCGCCGCCCGGGGACAGACGTATTCCCGTCCTCGCCCCTCCGACCGCCTGCACCGTCGCGGAGACCGCCTCCACCGCGAACCGAATGCGATTGGCCACCGAACCACCGTAGGAATCCGTACGCAGATTGGCATTCGACGAGAGGAACTGCGAGATCAAGTACCCGTTGGCTCCGTGCAGTTCCACCCCGTCGAAGCCGGCGTCGACGGCACGGCCGGCGGCGTTCGCGTACGCGAGGGCGTGCTCACCCACCTCGGCGGTGTCCAGAGCACGCGGAACCGGAGCGGGCTGGGGGCCCGTGGGGGTGAACACGTCACCCACCGCGGGGACCGCAGAAGGACCGACCGGCTGCATACCGGTGGTGTCCGGGTGCGACACCCGGCCGCCGTGCATGATCTGCGCGAAGATCCGGCCGCCGTTGGCGTGCACCGCCGACGTCACCGGACGCCATGCAGCCACCTGCTCATCGGTGTGCAGTCCTGGCGTGCCGGGGTTGGACTGCCCGATCAGGCTGGGCTGGACCCCCTCGCTCACGATGAGTCCGGCCGTCGCCCGCTGGGCGTAGTACGCGGCCATCGACGGTGTTGCGAGGCCGTGGGCCGCAGCGCGGACTCTCGTCATCGGGGCCATCACCACCCGGTTGGGCAGAGTCAGATCACCGAGCTGGAAACTGCGGAAGAGGCCCGTCACGTCGAAAACACCCCTGATGTCGATCCCTCGCCCGGTTGCCGGGCACATCGATTACGCTAAAACCTCACATCAATGTCAGAGGCAAGCGTCGTGATGCACGCCACATGCCACTGGAGGAGGAGTTCATGCGGATCGGGGAGCTCGCGTCACGGGCAGGAGTAAGCGTCCGGTCCCTGCGCTACTACGAAGAGCAAGGACTGCTCACCAGCGCCCGCAGCAGCAGCGGACAACGGCAATACACGGGCGATCAGGCCGAGCGGGTGAGGTTCATCCAACGGCTTTACGCGGCAGGCCTGTCCAGCCGCACCATCACCGAACTGCTCCCCTGCGTCGACTCGCCCAGCCAGGACAACTCCGACTCCGCACTGGAGCGGATGGGGCAGGAGCGCGACCGGCTCAGCCGGCACATCACCGATCTCGCGGTCACCCGGGACGCGCTCGACGAACTCATCTCGGCGGCGCGCGCCCACCGCGAACATCTCCAGGACGCAGTGGCCGGCTGAGGGCGTCCGGTCAGCCACCCGCAACCCGGGCGACTTCGGTCGGCGACTTGGTCGGCGACTTCGGTCGGCGACGAAGCCCTCGCTCAACGGCTCTCACGGAGCAGCTTGCGGCGTTCGCCGCGCTTGAGGTGACGGACCGTCACTCCGCCCATCCCGCAGGTTCCGGTCAGGCGGATCAGGGGTGAGCCGGGGAGCTTCTGGGCGGTCGTCCTGTCCCGCAAGCCGGCCAGGTCGGGGTCGACCTGCTCCGTGTCCACCACCCAGCCGTCAGGCACGACGATCTCGACACCGCCCGCCTGCCCGTCCACCTCGACCTCGACCACGCGCAGCCGGCACTCGACCCGCGTGAAGTCGATCTTGACGCCACCCACCCCGCCGTACGCCCTGATCTGCTCGGGTACGCGCCAGACCCCCGCCCGCACCGCACCGGCCACGCCCCCTTTGAGCAGCAGCGGCTGAGCCGGCGGCAGGACGGGCAGCAGGTCGGCGGTGAGCGGCGCGAGCTCGGCGTGCGTCCTGGCGGCCAGGGCCACTTCCAGCCGTGCGCCCAGTTCATCGAGGTCGATGCGGCCGTCAGCCACCGCGTCCTGCAACTCCGCCACCACCGCTTCGCGGTCCGCGTCGGAGGCGCGCAGGGGGACGGGTTGCGAGGGCTCGGCGCTCATGGAGCCGATGATAACGAGCGCGACGGCCGGACGGGTCAGGAACTTCCGCCTCTGTCGTCAGGACGCATCCGGCACCCAGGCCGCGACGAGATCGAGCAGTCCGGGAAAGCGGGCGTCCAGGTCTTCGACCCGAACATGGCTGCGGCGCTCCAGCCCGTACTGCCTCTGCCTCGTGACGCCCGCCTCACGCAAGGCCTTGAAGTGGTGTGTGAGCGAGGATTTGGGGCGGTCGAGGCCGAACCAGCCGCAGGAATGGTCGAACCGCTCCGACTCCAGCAGGAGTTTACGCACGATGCGCAGGCGCAGCGGATCGCTCAGGGCCCCCAGCACCGTCTCGAGCCGCAAGTCGTCGACCGCGGGCTCGGGGAGCGGATCGGGCAGGGCCGCGGGCTCCGGCAGCATTCTGATGGCCCGCGCGGGAGGCGCCGTCGAAGCCATGACCACTCCTCGTCATCGTTTTCCTCTGTACGACTTCAATCGTACTGCATGCTAAGTTCGACTCAACTCGTACTGACGTCCGGGAGGGATGCAGCTATGCCGGAAAGCCGAGTGGTGAAGTTTGCAGAGACCGTGGGGGACCGACAGCGCCCGGGTGATCCGGCAGGACCGGAAGCGCCCTTGACCCCCGTCCGGTGGATATGGCTGGCCGCCTGGCCGATCACCGCGGTCTTCGTACTGTCCAACGCGGCGACTCCGCTTTACGTGGTGTGGCAGCGTGAGATCGGCTTCTCCAGCGGCACACTGACAGTGGTCTTCGCCTTCTACATCGTGGGTCTGCTCGCGTCCCTGCTGGTCTCGGGGGTCGCGTCCGACCGGCTCGGGCGCAAACCCGTCCTGCTGCCCGCGCTCGCCCTCGGCATGGTGGCCTGTCTGATCTTCGCGACGGCCACCACGGTGCCGGCCCTGATCGTGGCCCGGCTGCTCAGCGGAATCGCCGTCGGGGCCGTCGTATCCGCCGGAATGGCCGCCGTCACCGACGTGGGAGGCCGTGGACGCGAACGGCTTGCGGCACTTCTCGCCTCCTGCGCCATGGTCTTCGGCGCGGGACTGGGACCGCTGCTCTCAGGTGTGCTGTCCGAAGCCGCACCCGCGCCCACGGTCACCGTCTTCGTCGTCGAGATGGGCCTGCTCGCCACCGCGTTCCTCGCGGTGCTGCGGATGCCCCTGCGTCGTCCGGCCACGGCCGCCAAGGGCGCCTGGGTCCGCATCCCCGCGGTGCCCCTCGGCAGCCGCCCGCAACTCGTCCTCGGAATAGCCGTGTTCGCCCCCGGGATCACCGCGACGTCATTCGTGCTCTCCCTCGGACCGTCGCTGCTCACGGATCTGCTCGGAACCACCAGCCGGATCACCGCCGGAGCCATGGCGTTCGTCATGTTCCTCGCCGCGACGGGCGTGCAGTTCGCGGTGCGGCACCTGCGGAGGCACACGATTCTCGTGGCGGGGGCGGTGAGCATCGCGCTCGGTATGGTCGCACTCGTCACCGCTGTCCGGACCTCGTCGGTGCCGGTGCTCATCACCTCAGCGCTCCTTGCCGGAGCGGGCCAGGGGATGGGGCAGCTCGGCGGTCTGTCGCTCCTCAACTCCTCGGTTCCTCCGAACCAGCTAGCCGAGGCCAACGCAGCCCTGAACGTGGGGGGTTATGTGCCCGCGGGAATCCTCCCGGTGTCTGTGGGCCATCTCAGCGACGCGGTCGGGCTGACCACCGGTACGACCGTCTTCGCAACCGCGCTGACGGTGTTCGCGGTGGTCGGCGGCCTCCTCGTTCTCTCCACCGGGCGCCGCGAGCCGCGACACGGATGAACGGCGCCACTCCCCCGGCCCTGGCCACGGCGAGCCGGGGGTGCTCCGCAGGGCGGCCGAGGGGCTGGCCCCACCCCCGTTACGCGTGCCTGCCGCATGGGCAGCCGGACGCGGCTCGACCACGCTTGCCCCATGACGAACTGGCCCCGCAAGACACTGTTCCTGACGCTCTGTGCCACCGCCGTGGCCGCCACGGTGACCGCCGCCCCGCCGGTCGCCCGGGCGGCCGGCGCAGAGGGCGAGCCCGTGCCATGGCTCGTCTGGCAACCGTGCGAACTGCCCGCAGGCACCACCGGACCTGCCGGGCAGGAGTGCGCGACCCTGCCGGTCCCCCTCGACTACTCCCGGCCCGACGGACGCACCGTCCCTGTCGCTGTCACGCGGCTGCGCAGCGACCGGCCGGAGAACCGGCGCGGAACCCTCGTGGTGGTTCCGGGCGGGCCCGGCTCGTCCGGAGTCCAGCGACTGGCTCAGAAGGGGGCGGCGTTGCAGGAGGAACTGAAGGGGGCCTACGACCTCATCAGTCTTGATCCGCGCGGTGTCGGCAGCAGCGTCAAGGCCCGCTGCGGGATTCCGGCGGCGGACCGCCGCCTGGTGACTCTGCGGTCGTGGCCTGCGCCGGGCGGCGGGACCGCGGAGAGCACCGCGCGGTCCCGGCGGACGGCCGAGTCCTGTGCCTCGCACGGGGGCGCGGTGCTGCGGTCGTTCACGACGAGGAACGAGGTCCGTGACATCGACCGCTTCCGGCAGGCCCTGGGCGAGCGGAAGCTCTCGGTCTGGGGTACCTCGTACGGAGCCTACGTCGGGGCCGTTTACGGGCAGACGCAGCCCGGCCGCGTCGACCGCATGGTTCTCGACAGCTCGGGCGACCCCGACCCGTCGCGGGTCGCACGGGGGTGGCTCGAGAACATGGCGCGAGGTGCCGCCGACCGCTTCACGGACTTCGCGGCCTGGTCGGCGGATCCCGCCCGCGAGGCGGAGGGGCTGCGGCTGGCCCCGCGTGCCGAGGACGTGGAGCCCATGTTCCTCGCGCTGGCCGAGGAGCTGGACCGCTCTCCGCGCGACTCGGGGACGCCGGGTGTCCCGCTGACCGGCAACGGGCTGAGGCAGGCGCTCCAGAACGCCTTGTACAGCGACGGCGCGTTCCCGGCGATGGCCCGTCTGGTCCAGGAGGCCCGGGATCCGCAGGGCCGGCCGGCCCTGCCCCCGGACCTGACCCAGACCATCCCGGACGAGGACGCGTCGCTCATGGTCGCGACGATCTGCAACGACGTGCGCTGGCCCGGTCCTGGTTCCGGGCACGCGGAGCGGGTCGCCGCCGACCGGGTGCGGTATCCGCTGACGGCCGGGATGCCCGTCAACATCACCCCGTGCGCCTTCTGGAAGGACGCCCCTGTGGAGCGGCCCGCCCGGATCACCGACGAGGGCCCGTCGAACATCCTGATGCTGCAGAGTCTGCGCGATCCCGCGACGCCTTACACCGGTGCGCTGAAGATGCGTGCGGCGCTCGGTGACCGCGCCAGGATGGTCACCGTCGGCCAGGGCGGGCACGGAATGTATCTGGGGAACGGCAACGAGTGCGGCGACCGTACCGTGACCCGCTTCCTCACCACCGGGCACCGACCCGCGCAGGACACCCACTGCGCGAACTGACGCGGACCGGTCTCCCCCTGTGCCCGGCGGACACCTCTTCGCGCGGCCTGGTCGAGTCTCCAGCAGGGGGAGACCGCAAGGTGGCGTCCGCCGAGGCGGCGCCCGTTCTCGATTCCCTCACCGCGCTCTACGCCGAGACCTTCGCACGCACTGCCGACGCGGCGCTGCGCCGCCGGCTCCTTACCCGGCTGGAGACGGGCTCGGACCCGCGGGCGGAGCGCTACTGGCAGCTCCTCGCCACGGTCAACGGATGGCCGGTGCCGCCCAGCCCGGCACCGGCCTTCACATGGTTCATCACCGCTCCGCGCGCGGAAGCCGGCAGCGGTACGACATCGCGCTGACGGGCTTTTGCGCGGGAGGCGGACAGCTCAGGGACTGTCCGCCTCCCATGCCCAGCGCTTCGGGTCGGCTTCCACGGGCCCGTACACGGTGCTTCCCCCCGCACCGAACTTCCCGAGCTCCGTGCCGAGCGCGGCCCCTGCGGCGAGGCGCTCCTCGGGCCAGCCGGTCACGTCCAGGAGAAGCCCGTCCAGCGGACCGGCCACCAGCTCCACGTACACGCGCCCCGGCCGGGGTCCCGGATCGGGATCGTCGTGGTCGGCGCCGTAGACGCGGCGCCTCATCAGTTCGTCCATGCCTCCAGCATCACAGCCACCACCGACAATCCCCGCCGTGAGGCGGCGCGGGCCGGTCCGTCACCCGCGCGTGGGCGGGCGCCACACCGTGAAGTCGCTGATCCTGAAGTGGCTGGTGACCGTCCGGAACGCGAAGTGACCGCTGGTGTACGGCTCCGGGTCCTGGTGGTCGAACACGAGGCGGCCGTTGTTCCACCACTGCACGGTCGAACCGTCCGAGACGATCCGGACCCGGTTGGGCTCGTTGGCCGTCAGCAGAGGTGCCGTGTAGTCGAGCAGGAGTGGACGGTTGCCCGCCTCGCCGACGTAACGGCGCAACCGGGATGTGGTGTTGGAGTTGGCCCCGTAGCCGACGTAGTAGGTCTTCAGGTGGTCGTACTCCGCCAGGGCACCGCCGCGCGCGGTGGCGAAGATGTCGCGGGGTGAGCGGACGTCCGTGGCGTTCCAGAAGTTGTTGAGGTCGGACACCCGGTCGTTGGAGCCGCCCGCGGATACCGCGGTGGCCGTGTACTCGATCTCGTACGGCCCGCTCAGCCTCCGGTCGAACCAGACCGTCGCCCCGCTCGGGACGTCGATGTCGAGGACCCCGTCGGCGGCCGTCACGCTCCCGCCGTCCTGGAGCTCGGAGGTCCACCGGCCGGTGCCGGAGCGGAAAGTGTCGCGTGCGATCGGGGTCCAGGCGCGGTCCGGGCCGGTGTCCGTCCGGATCGCGGGCCTGGGCGGGTTCTTGGAGCCGTAGCCGAGGTAGTAGTCCGTGAACGTGGACTGGAGGTAGCCGCGTACGGTCCAGCCGAGACGGTAGGCCGGGTTGTGGGCCAGGGTGTAGAGGCGGGTGGAGGTGGGCTCGGTGGTGGTGTAGAGGCGCAGGGCAGTGTGGTCGTCGGTCTCCGCGAGGATCTCCTCACGCCAGTCGCCCAGGATGTCCCCGTAGAACGGGGTGGCGTTGCGGGCGCCCGGGACCACACCGGCGGGGTCGAAGACGCGGCCTGCGGTCTCCTGGGCGGGGTTCCACTTCTCGACGTGCGTGCCGTCGAGGAGTTCGGCTCCCTTGTCCCCGTCCCACCAGATGCGGAAGTTGACACTCGGTGTGGTGCCGGAGATCTTGCCGTCCCGGACGTTGCGGACGCCCGCACCCGGTGCGGTGACGTCGGCGGTGGAGGTCCAGTATTCGAGGCCCGGGTGTCGGGGGTCGATGTCGGCCGCGGTGCCCCGGCCGACGTCGAGGTCGGCCTCGCTCGCCGGATCGGCGGGGTGCTCCCCCGTCACCAGCCGCTCGCCGGTGTCCGCGTCGTAGTAGTACCAGGGGAAGCGGGATACGACACCGAGTTCCGACTGCTGGATCGCGAACCCTTCCAGGCCAGGCCTGGAAGGGTCCAGATCGGCGATGTGGAAGCGGTCGCCGTGGCCGGCGCCGTCGACGACGTAGCGCAGGGTCCCGTCACTGTTGACGACGTAGTTGCCGTCGGCGATGTCGTCCTTCCCGTCCTGGTCCACGTCCACGGTCCGGATCTGGTGGAAGCTCGTGGCCCCGCTGCCGGACGGTACGACGTACTTCCAGTTCGGCTTCAGCTCGCGGCCGTCGAAGTCCCAGGTCTGGATCAGCGTGCGGAAGGCTCCCCGCTTGGCGCCGACGCGGGTGACGAGTTTGGTCACCAGGCTCGGGTGGATTCCGTCGAGGTAGGCGATGCCGAACTGGCCGCCGGAGGGTCCGTCCGCGGTGAAGTCGTCGGGCACCGGCTGACGGGTGCGCTCGGTGCCGGTCGCGCCGTCGACGACGGAGACGAACTGGTCGGCGGGTGAATCCGCTTCGACGCCGGCGCCGTCGGCGAACGTGGTGCCGTCCGCGGTGTGGACGAGCACTTCGGCCCGGCCGTCGCTGTCGAGGTCGTAGACGGTGACGTTGTCGTCGTTGCGGAATCCGCCGATGGCGGTGGAGCCGCTGATCGCCGCCGGAGCGGGATCGTTGGCACCGTTGCCGGAGACCTGGGTGTACGAGCCGGGCCCTTGGTCGATGCGCCACAGACGCTCACCGGTGAGGTTGTACGCCTCCAGGAGGTCCGGCCTGTCCCGGGTGCCGGACAGCCGGCTGACCACCAGTTCGTAGCGGCCGTCACCGTCGAGGTCACCGGGCCAGGCGTGCTGCACGGTGTATCCGTCGGCGTCGGCCAGGGGGATCTCCGCGTATCCCTTCCCGAAGTCCAGCGCACCGCCGCTCGGCTTCTTCTCGCGGCCGTCCACGACCGCGCGCACGGTATAGGCGCCGCGCCCCCGGCTGTTGTCCTGGTACGTGGTCGACGAGGTGACCGGCCGGTGGTTGAGGCGCTTGCCGCCCCGGTAGACGTTGAAGGCGATGTCCGAGCCGTACTCGGTACCGAGCAGTCGCCAGCTGAGGAAGGTGCCGCTTCCGGAAGGGACGGCGACGAGGCCCCGGTCGAGGTTCTCCAGGATCCGGCGGGGCTGCGCATCGGCGGTCCGGCGTGTGTCGGGGCCGGCGTGCGCGGTGGGGGCGGCGAGCAGGCCGGCGAGAGCGGCCACGGCACTCGCCGCCGCGATTCTGCGACGTCCGGAACGGACGGGGGGCATGGTGGGTCCTCCGAAGATGGAAAGCGCTGTCTACGAAGATCCACAGTGCGCCCCCGGTTCCGTGGTGTCGACGTTTTCCCGCGCGCTGCCACGCGACCGCAATGTGCCGCTCACATCCGGCAGTCGACCAACCGGAGCCGTGCGGGCTTCCGGACCGCGCGGCCGCTCGCGCCGGGCGCGCAGCGTGGGGGCGGTACCGGACTCCGCCCGCATCGTGTGGCAGCGTGGAGGCGCGCCCTCCGAATCACCCGGTGTGGTTCACCGTCACAGGGAGGGCAGCACAAGACAGAGGAGAGAACATGTCGAAGCCGCCGCTCCCCGACGCCGCGGTCGCCATGCTGCGCAAGCCCAATCCTGCCGTGATCGCCACCCTTCGTTCGGACGGGCAGCCGGTGTCCACGGCCACCTGGTACCTCTGGGACGACGGCCGGGTGCTGGTCAACATGGATGAGGGCCGCAAGCGCCTCGACCATGTACGCCGGGACCCCCGTGTCACCCTGACGGTGCTCGACGACTCCGACTGGTACACCCATGTGACCCTGATCGGCCGCGTCGTCGAGATGAGCGACGACGAGGGTCTGACCGGCATCGACCGGCTGTCCCAGCAGTACCTCGGCGGGCCCTACGCGGACCGTGGGCGCGGCCGGGTCAACGCCTGGATCGAGATCGACCGCTGGCACGGCTGGGGCGGCTTCCGGGACAGCGCCCAGGCGGCGACCTAAGGGCTGTCCCGTAATGCCCGGTGGATCAGCGCGCGGCGTCAGATGCGGTGCATCGCAAGGCGGAGGGGCGTCCTCATACTGGGCGTATTCGGGCGACCCGACAACGCGGCGAGGTGCCGTAGCTGTCGTCGTGC
>NZ_JBHWZS010000316.1:0-10031 GCF_042728155.1 Streptomyces sp. NPDC060209 | reverse complement strand
TTGCGTGGGGGGGCTCCCGCTCCAATAACGTATGGGGTCCCCCCCATGCTTGGCCTTTTTTTGTTTCGTAAAAACCCGGTTGTTGGGCCGGGCCTGCGGGTTGCGACTACGGCCGCACGAGGCTGCCCCGTAGCGTCACCGGCCCACCACCATCCAAAAACTCAAGAGCCGGAGCGACCTGACAGGGTCCCACCGGTCTCCTGCGCCGGAGATCGTTGACAGGAGCGGGCGGGGGAGTCGATGTGTGTGAAGGCAGAGTTGGACTCCCTCGCGACCGCAATTCACGTGAAGACCGACGACCTGCTGAAGAACTCGCCGCATCTCGCACCCTGGCGTCCGGCGGTCGGGACCACTCCGCGGTTGGCCGATGCCGAGCCGGTCACGCTCGCGGTGATGCAGGCCATGCCGGGCTTCACCTCCGAGCAGGTGGCTCCGTCACGCCCGCTCCCACCTGCGGCATCTCTCCCCCTACCTGTCCAGACAGCCCGGCTACAACAAGCGTCTGCGCAAGGCCGCCGAGCCTCTTCGGCGGGTCACCCGACTACTGGCCACGGACACCTTCGTCTGGAGCGACGATGTGTGGATCGTGGACTCCACGCCGGTGGAATGCGAACGCTCCCGCGAGACTGTCAAGCGCTCCGACCTGGCCCGATGGGCCGAGTACGGCTACTGCGCCAGTCACAGCCGCTTCCTCCGGGGACTGCGGCTGCACCTGGTGTGCACCCTCCGGGGCCTGCCGATCGCCTTCCCCCTGACCGGGACTGTCAGCATGTCCGCCGAGCTGTGAAGCTATCCGGCCTCAAAGGCGTCTGCCGGGACCTCGAAGACGGTCACGAGCCCGTCGCGCTCGTTCCCCTGCTCGCCGACACGCGTGAAACCGAAGCCCGCGATGGTGGCCAGGGAGGCATTGTTGTCGGACCTGATACGGGCCCGCACGGTCCTGACACCAGGTTCGGTGGCCGCCCTGACGAGCAGCGCCCTCACCATGGCGCGGGCATAACCCTGGCGGCGGTGGCCGGGCACGACGGTGAAGCCGACCTCGACCGTGCCGGCCTCGTCCGGTGGCCCGTGGAACCCGGCATCGCCGACGACGGCTCCGTCCGGCTCGGACACCGCGGCCCGCGTGATCCACGGCGCGGCAGACGGGTCCGCGGCAAGTTGGTCGGCGCGATAGCCGAAGATCCAGCGCGCCCGTTCGCAGACGAAGTATTCGTCAAGGGCGACCCCGGCCTCGGCACTGCCACCGGCGAGGTCACCTTCGGCAAGCGCCCGCAGTGCCTTCGCGCTGAGTTCGACGAAGCGGACGTGTTTGGGGATGGAGAGGAGCTCGTTGTTCATCGCGGAGATGCTCGCCCAGTGCTGGAGGGCTGTCCACCGCTTTACGGCCTCGGCGGACATGGTGATCGTCCTGGTCGGGCCGTGACATGAGAAGGACCGCATGAACGCCGCGATTTCTACGCCGAGAACCGTCTCGCGATCGCCTCACTCGTGTCCGGCCGATCCGCGCAGCGGGCCACCCACCGCCGGATGAGCGCCGAACTCGTCCTCGCCCGCGACACCACCCGCTGATCACGCGCCCGAAGCGATCTTCACATTGGGTGGTGGCGGCCCCAGAGCCTGTTCACCAAAGGGGCTGCGGCTCCCACAAGTGTCATGACCAAGGCGGCGACCCAATACCGCTGCCCGTGCCCCAAAGTCAGCACCGATACCACCCCTACAACGGCTCCGAGACTCAGGCTCAAAGCCGGCCACCACTCGCTGCGGCGCAGTAGACCTGGGACGGAGTACATCGTCACGATGACTCCAGCGGTCATTGCGAACTCATACCACCCGCCCCCGTCGGGAAGGTTCCATCCGCCGCGACGTCCCCCATTGCTGTGGTAGACGAACCGCAGGTGGACTGCACCAGCAGCACCCCAGCACAGCGCACTGGCACTTACCACGCCTATCAGCGCTCTCCACTCCCTGATCCCCATGACCAGGATGGTAGATCCCGTCCCCCAACCACGCTCCTCCCGCTGCCGTCACGGCGGGGAGGTGCCCGGTGGTTTGGTCCGGTGGGCTGCGGACGGAGCCATCCGCTTGATCCGGCGTCCTCGCGGGTAGCGGCGGTTTCGACGGGAGCTGTGAGCCTTGTCGCCGCTCATGTGATCGGACCGGGTGCGGGGCCGTCCCCCGGACCCCTTGATCACCGTGCGGTGGCGCACCACCGGCCACCCCGGGCGCCCGATAGCGGCAGATGCGCCTCCTGAAGCGACCAACTCGCGAGTCGAAGCAGCCGTCACTTGAGCATCACTCCCTGATGTGGGCGTGACACTGCGATGACAACTCCTAGGCGTATGGCACGACCACGATCTGTACGTCGTCCTCGTAGACGACCCGCCCCGGATCCGGGGAACGCAGCGTCAGGCAATCGACGCCGTGAGCGGCCAGAATCTCCAGATAGCCGGGGACCCGCGCGAGGAGGTGCGCGGCCGACGGCTTGAACCACGCTGCGGCGCCAGGGTTGATCTCGTCGTCGTAAACCGTGGAGTCAACGGTCGAAGGGTCGGTGTACGCGGCGTCGTACCAGCGGTTGTTGCTGCGGCGGAAGGACTCCTGTTCGTCCGAGAGTCTCCCCTCACGCCCCAGCGTGTTGACGAGCCCGAAAACTCCGGTGAAGTGGCCTCGCGTGTTCGGGTGCGGCGACTGGAACCGTATGTACGGGACGGCTTCGCTCTCGCTGTCGATCATTCCCACCGGGCCACCCTCCCTCCGCGCTCCGGACGGTCAGCGCTCGGAGGCGTACGCCAGGAAGGCTTCCCACGCGGTCGGGGCGAACCCGAGGTGCGGGCCTGGGACGCTCTTTGAGTCGCGGACGTGTACGGCGCCGGGTGTGGTCGCGACCTCGACGCAGTCAGCCTCACTGCTGTTGCTGCTGTAGCTGCTCTTGAACCACTTCAGTCCGTGAACGCCCCCGGCGTGCAGCTCGCTGATCATGTCTCTCCCAGAAGTTGCTCGATGAAGGCCAGCGACTCCCGAGGGGTGAGAGCCTGGGCCCGGATCATGCCATACCGCAGCTCAAGGATTCGAAGCTGTTTCGGATCGGATACCGCTCTTCCGTTGAACGCCCCCTCCGAGCGTCCCAGAGCCGTTCCGTCCTTGAATTTCAGCACCTGCGTCTCTCCCTGCATTCCGGCGTGCTCCTCGCAGGCAATCGGCATGACCTGGATGGAAACCTGTCGCAATTGGCTCAGCGACAGCAGGTGTTCGAGCTGGCGACGCAGAACCATTGTGCCCCCGAGCGGGCGCCTGAGCGTTGCTTCCTCCTGCACGAAACTGAGCGCAGGGGATGGGCTTCGTTCGAAGATTGTCTGCCTGGCCACGCGCGCGGCGACGGCCTGCTCGACCGCATCCGGCTCGTACGCGGGCAGTCGCATTTCGAAGAGCGCTCGCGCGTACTCGGCGGTCTGAAGCAGTCCGTGCAGGTTGTGGTCTCCATACGCCAGGAGTTCGACAGCCTGAGCCTCCAGCTTCGCCAGTTCCCGAATCTTCTTCGGGTACCGGGCCTCTGCCAACTCCCGCTTCAACAGTGCGAGCTTTCCGCCCGCGCCGAGCACCTCGTCCGCCCTGTCCAGGAATTCCGGGCGGGGGATGCGCCGACCGCCCTCCACCTTGTAGACCAGGTCCTCCCCGTACCCGATCGCGGTCCCGAACTCACCGGCCCGCATGCCGGCCGCCTCCCGCCAGGCCTTGACCTGGCGGCCCACCGTGGCGGCCATGGCGACTCCCGACTCGTCGTCGGGATCGACCTCCCAGCCGGGCTCGTCCGCTTCGTCGTTCCCGCGTGCCGTGTCAGCCTCGTCCACGCTCATCCGTGCCCCACTTCCGACGCGCCTGCCGTTCTTGCACCAACCTCTGTCGTCCCCGGTGAGTCACCCCGGACAGCCGGGACAGCACTGGACAAGGACTGGACAATCACCGTACGTATCCGGCTTGTCCCTCTTCACGGTAAGCAAAAGGGGCCACGCTGAGTGACGTGACCGAGGAAATCACCCGAACCGAACATTCCGCTCTGACCCGGCAGTTCACAGTGCTGCTCTCGCCCACCCGACGGGGCGCCCGGCTCGCCCGGCTCGCCCGTCTGCTCGCCACGGCGCACCTGGGTGACTGGGGGCTACCCACCGAGCCGTCTGCGCACGTCGTGGCCGAGCTGGCCACGAATGCCGTTCTGCACGGCCACGTACGGGGCCGGGACTTCCGGCTGCGCCTCGCGGTCCTCCGCGATGCGGTCCTCCGTATCGAGGTGACCGACGCCCGTGGCGAACGGCTGCCTCCCGCACCCGGAACCGCCGAAGCAGTCGCCGCCGACGCCGAGTCGGGGCGCGGCCTGCTGATCGTCGGGGTTCTCGCGGACCGCTGGGGCGTCGACGTCGGGCCCGCCCCGCGCAAGACGGTCTGGGCCGAAGTCGACCTCGTACGGTGACCGCCGCCACCGGGTCGCGGTGGCCCGCGACCCGGTGGGCCGCGACCCGCTGGCCCGCGACACTAAAAGCTTTAAAGAACTCGGGGAAATAACCCTTCCCAACCCAACCCGCCGTAATTCATGTTTCGTCACTCACTCGGGTGACATAGGGCAACTGAGCTGGATTTGGCACGTGTTGCCGGGCATATGCTCGCCTCGACCACACAGACATGAGACGGCCCCCGGCGAGACGCCAATCTCGATCGAGGGCCTGACCACCGAGGAAGTTAGGCCCTTCCCGATGGATACCCAGCAGATTACCGCGCCCCCGTGCGCCCAGCCCGCTGTATCCGGCGTGATCCACAGCAACGTCCGGCACACCGCAGGCTTCACCGTCATCGGCAATCACCTCGCCCAGCACCGGGGCCTCTCCCTCGTCGCGGTCGGCCTGGCCGTGCACATCCAGTCGCTGCCGACCGGAGCGAAGATCGGCATCAAGCGCCTTGCCGACCGTTTCCCGGAGAGCGAGACCCGTATCGCGGCCGCCCGGCGGGAGTTGGAGGCGGCCGGTTACCTCCACCGCAGCCGCGTACGCCTCGCCGACGGGCGCATCGTGACGCGCACGGTCTCGTACAACCAGCCGGGTGCGGACGCCCTTACCGTCAGCGTCACTCAGCCCCGGGTCACGCTCAGCACGGCCGAGCCCGCCCCACGTGAGCCCGCCCCGCTGATGCCTACTCCCATGCCGCAGCCCGCCGCCGTCCCCGCACCGCCCCCGACCGCCCGCACGGCATCGCCCGTACCGCTGCCGCAGCCGCAGGCGCTGACCCCGGAGCTTCAGCGCACGGCCGCCGCACTCTTGGCCGACCTGCGTCGCCATACGCACCAACTTGTGCTGACCGAGGCGGACATCAGCGCGCTCACGCCCGGCATCGTCACCTGGCTCGAACGCGATGCCCACCCCGACACCATCCGGCACGCACTCACCGCCGACCTCCCCGTCCCCCTCAAGCACCCAGCCAAGCTCCTGCGGCACCGCATCACCGCCCTGCTTCCGCCACCGTTGCCCGGCGCACGCGAGCTGGAGGCCGCACGCCCCGGCGTGATCGTCATCCCGCTCCAGAACTGCGACCGCTGCGACCGGGCCTTCCGCTCGCGGCACCCCGGCCACTGCCGCGACTGCCGCACCGACCTGCCCGCAGCCGCCTGATCCCGAACGGAAACCCATGGTCAGCGCACCGCACGAAGCGATGCACCGCATCTTTCAAGAAGACCCGGGCCTCTTCTCTCGGCTCTCCGACGTCCTCGGGCTCGATCTGCCGCCCCTCAGGTCGGCAGCGACTCTGACCGTCGACCTCACCGAAACCGAACCCCTCGAACGACGCGTCGACACTCTCCTGCACATCAGGACGGAGAACGACGGTCCCTTCCTCCTCGTCGTCGAAGCCCAAGGCAAGAAGGACCCAGGTAAGACAGCGAGCTGGCCTTACTACGTCACGTATCTCAACAACAAGTACCGGCTCCCCGTGCTGCTCCTCGTGATCTGCCAGGATCACGCGACCGCCGCGTGGGCCGCCCGTCCTCTCACGATCGGCCTGCCCCAGTGGTCGACCGTCACCACCCGCCCCCTCGTGGCGGGCCCCCACAACATGCCCGTCATCACGAACGTGGCCGAAGCCCGGAAAGACCTCGCACTCGCCACGCTCTCGGCGATCACACACGCTGACAATCCGGACGTCGATGCGATACTGAAGACGATGTCCGTCGCCCTGCGCGACACACCGGAATCGATCGCTGACCCCTTCGTCGAACTCATCGCACAAGGCCTGGGCAACCGCCCCGCCGCGCAACAGTGGAGGAACCTGGTGGCCGTGGATCTCTCCTTCTACATCTCGCCGCTCTCCGAAGAAATCCGGGACGAGGGTCGCGCCGAGGGCCGCGCCCAAGGTCGTGCCGAGGGCCTCCTGCTTACCCTCGACGTGCGTGGCATCGACATCACCGATGCCACTCGCGAGAAGATCACGACGTGCGGCGACCCGGAAATCCTCCGCCGATGGCTGGCTCGCGCAGTCCTCGCCACCACGGCCGGCGAGGTCTTCGGCGAGGAGCCCTCTGCCGACCGGTGACCGGACCCAGCACGGCACGAGGGCAGGGCCGGGTCCCCTCCGTACCCGGCACCCGCTCTCGCGCCGTCTCCGAACTCGGGGTTGAGGTATTGAGCAGGTTCAGCCCGGCAGGGCGTCCTTGAGC
Organism: Streptomyces sp. NPDC060209; assembly: GCF_042728155.1. NCBI lineage: Bacteria > Bacillati > Actinomycetota > Actinomycetes > Kitasatosporales > Streptomycetaceae > Streptomyces > Streptomyces sp. NPDC060209. Next base: position 3,337 of record NZ_JBHWZS010000316.1, on the reverse strand, counting down.
TGTGTCAGTTCCGCCTGGCTGAGCTCGAGTTCCGCGGCCTGCGCCGAGTCCCGGATGGACGCCGGACGACTGGCGCCCGGCACCGGGATCACCGCTGGGGAGCGGCTCAGCAGCCAGGCCAAGGCGATCTGTTGCGGGCTCACGCCGCGCTTGGCCGCGATGCGCTGGAATGCGGTGCCGGCAGAGGTCGGGCCGGAGGGGCCGTCGAGGGAACTACGGGAGATGCCACCGAGGGGGCTCCAGGGCAGGAACGCCAGGCCCAGCCGGGCGCTCAGCCGCAGCTCGGGCTCGCTGTCGCGGACGGCAGGTGAGTACTGGTTCTGTACCGAGACGAGTCCGTCGCCGAGGATCTGATGCGCCTGGCGGATCTGGCCGGTGGTCACGTTCGAGATGCCGGCGGCGCGGATCGTGCCGGCGTCGAGCAGCTCGCGCAGGGCGCCGACGGATTCCGCCCAGGGCACGGCCAGGTCAGGCTTGTGCAGCTGGTACAGGCCGATGGCCTCGATCCCCAAGCGCTCGGCGGAGGCTTCGGCGGCGCGCTTGAGGTGGGAGGGAGTGGCGGTGACGGTCCAGCTGCCGTCGCCGGGCCGGCCGCGGCCGCCCTTGGTGGCGATCAGGACACCGGAGGTGTCGCCACCGTAGCGGGCCAGGGCCCGGGCGATCAGCAGCTCGTTGTGGCCCACCTCGCCGGCGTGCCAGTGGTAGCTGTCGGCGGTGTCGATGAGCGTGACGCCGGCGTCGAGAGCGGCGTGGACGGTGGCGACGGCCCGCGCCTCGTCCGGGCGGTGCTCGATGGACAGCGGCATGGCGCCCAGGCCGATGGCGCCGACGGCGGTGCCTGCAACGGTGCGGTAGCGCATGGCGGTCGGGGCTCCCTACGCGGCGGGGGTGGCGGATGCGCTGACGGTCTCGGCGACGGCGCCGGGCAGCCAGTCGGCGATGCGGGAGAAGGTGAAGCCCAGCTCCTTCGCACGGGCATTGCTCATGGCGTAGTGGCGGTCGAAGGAGAACGGCGAGGTCGTCCCGCCCGCGGCGACGGTCCGGAAGACGGGCTCCCTGCCGGTCTGCGCGGCGACCGTCGCAGCCAGGTCGCGCACGTCGAGCAGGCCGTCGGAGCAGGCGTTGACCGGCCCAGTGAAGTCGGTGGCGATGGCCGCCCACAGCAGCAGGTCCGCAAGCTCCTCGTAGTGGATGAACACCGTCGGCAGCGTCTTCGCGTGCACGGCGATCTCTTCGCCCCGGCTGATGTGCTCGGCGTAGTGCGCCAGCCGACCGGTGAACTCCTGCGCGCCGCCGCCGAGCACGTGCGCGCTGCGCACAGAGGCGAACGCGAAGCTTCTGTCCCGGGTGAAGACGGCCTCCGCCTGGCGCTTGCCCTCGGCGTAGTGCGCCTGAAGATATGCCTCTTCGTGCCAGGGCAGGTCCGTGGCCACCCGCCAGGCGCGCGGGTCCACGTTCTCCTCCGGTACCGGGGTACCGACCGGTACAGCCGGCAGCGCGGCGGTCCCGGGGTCGTAGACCTCGATCGTGGACGTCATGACGTAGCGCCGGGTACGGCCGGCGAAGGCGCGGGCCGTGATCGCGGCCTGCACCGGGGTGTAGCAGACCTGATCGACAATCACATCGAAAGTGCTGGAGCCGAGCGCTGCGATGAGAGCGGCCTCGTCGTCGCGGTCGACGGCCAGGTGCTCGACACCGGCGGGCGGCCGGTTGGAGCCGCGATTGATCACAGTGACCTGATGGCCGGCTGCCCGCGCGCGCTCGACCAGGAGCTTTCCGAAGTACCGGCTTCCGCCGATGACGCAGATTCTTTGCATGCCCTCCATCCTGGAGACCTATCGTCATCAGCAGAAGTGCTGGCCTACTGGAAACGCCTTAAGGAAAACTGTTGATCGATGTGCAGCGGCTCCGCGTCCTGCGGGCGGTGGCGGACCACGGCAGCTTCAGTAAGGCAGCCGCGGCTCTGCGCCTCACCCCTTCTGCCGTCTCCCAGCACGTGGCGGTGTTGGAGCGCAGCCTCGGTGCCCAGGTCGTGACACGCAGCACGCGCGGGGTCACCCTCACTCAGGCCGGTCAGATCATGGTCGGCGCCGCCGAGTTCGTCGCAGCGGAGCTCGAACAGGCAAGACAGCAGGTCGAGCGGCTCAGCACAGGCCGCGTGCAGCTCACCGTCGCCACCTTCACCAGCGGCGGCAGGTACCTGCTGCCCGGCGCTGTACCCCGGTTCATGGCAACCCATCCGAGTACCACCCTCCACGTCAGGGAGGGCGAGCCCGAGGACACCTTGCCCCTTGTTCGCCAAGGCGCCGTCGACCTCGCTCTCGCCTACCACTTCGACGGCCCGCTGCCCGTCGGGCCGGGACCGAGCTCCGGCCTGCAGTGGACCCCGATCCTGGAAGATCCCCTGCATGTCGTCATGCCGGAAGGGCATCGACTCGCCGGCCACCAGGCGCTCGACATCGCCGAGCTGGCGGCCGAGCCCTGGGTGCTCGGCTGCCTCAAGACCGAGGCATACCTGCGCCGCTATGCCGAGCGGGCGGGCTTTGAACCGGAAGTGCGCGGCACCACCACCGACTACTTCTTCGCCCGCTCTCTCGTCGCCGCGGGAGTGGGAGTATCCCTGATCCCCTCCATCGCGCTCGTCCCGATGGTGCCGGGTCTGCACGCCGTCCCGATCAAGCCGCCGACTCCGGCCCGGAGCATCGGAGTTGCCACGCTCGGCCGCCGCGAGCACCCACACGTCACGGCGTTCATCGAAGCCCTCCGCGAGCAGGCGGCGCGTGAATAGTGCTGCTGCGCAGACCTCCACCGCCCAGCTGCCCGCCCGCTGTCAAGCAAATAGCCTTGCCGAAATAGCAAGTCGGGGGCGGGGTCCGATATGCCGTCGGGCGGATCGGGCGGCCACAGCCGGCGGCTTCTGCTCCCGGCCCGGGGGAGGGGGATCGGCAACGAGCCGGCGCCCCCGCACTCTCCTTCCGCGGCGTACCGGCGAAACCCTCGCTCAGACAGGTCGCCAACCGTGACGACCGCCTGCGCCGTCACGCCGGGCGCATGGGTGACAGGGGTTGTCGAGATCTCGGCGGTCCGGGAGATGGTGACGGCGTCGGCTGTCTTCATCGCGCCAGGGAAGACGTGGCGTCAAAGGTCGTGCTCGGACGCATTCGTCGCGTCGCCCGTCTCCTCGGCGGGTACCCGCTCGCCCCTCGGGGTCGGTCGGCCCACAGGTACGCCACGCACAGGAGAGGACCGGGCGTCGGCCCAGGGCGGGCCGGCGGGGAAGCGACGTCCGGGCCTCTCCGTGGCGTGACCGGCCCCGCCGGCCGGGCGCGGGGGGCCC
>NZ_JBHWZS010000315.1:0-10060 GCF_042728155.1 Streptomyces sp. NPDC060209 | reverse complement strand
CCCGTGCCGCATTTCTCCTCCACCACGCGCACCGCCGCTCAGGTGACAGCGATCTTCGAACGGTGCTCATGATCACGCAGGAGTGATCGCGGATCTGCAGAGCCTAGAGGGCATGTGACGAAGTCTGACAAAGAGATCATGGAAATCCTTGCGGCGTACGACCTGACCGGGACGGTCTGGTCAGCGGCGGACTTGACAAGGCACGACCCGAAGACGGTCAAGCGGTACGTCCAGGCCCGTGCCAGCGGGCGCAATCCCTATGAACGAGAGCCGCGGCCGAAGATGATCGACACCTTCCTGGAGAAGGTCGAGGAGTGGGTCGAGCAGTCGAAGGCGATGATCCGCGCCGATGTGGTCCACGAGAAGCTGGTGACGATGGGCTACCAGGGCAGTGCACGCTCGACGAGGCGGGCGGTGAACGCAGCGAAGGCCGCGCGGAAGGCGGGCAAGCGCCGCACCTACCGACCCTGGGTTCCCGAGCCAGGCCGGTGGCTGCAGTTCGACGGGGCGAGGGTCCGCGCATCGGCGGGCGTCGGACCTGGCTGTTCTGCGCGTGGCTGTCGTGGTCGCGGTTCCGAGTGGTGATCCCGGTCTGGGACTGCACGTTGGGCACATTGGTGTCCTGCCTGGACACCACATTGCGGCGGATCGGCGGGGCGCCGACCTATGTACTCACCGACAACGCGAAAACAGTCACCGTCGAACACATCGCCGGGATCCCGGTACGTCATCCGCAAATGGTCGCCGCCGGGCGGCATTACGGCTGCCAAGTGGTTAGTTGTGTGCCCTACGACCCTGAATCGAAGGGCGGCGCGGAGGCCACGGTCCGCATCGCGAAGGCCGATCTGGTGCCCACGGACGCGAACCTGTTGCCCGCCTACGACACCTTCACCGAGCTCACCAACGCCTGCCGAACCTGGTGCGACACGGTCAACTCCCGACGTCACCGGGCGACCGGACAGATACCCGCCGACCGCCTGGACATCGAACGCACAACGTTGCACGTCCTGCCCATCGAGCCGCCCGCGCTCGCGCTGGGCGCGGAACGGCTGGTCGGCTCAGATCGCACGATCAGCTTCAACTCGGTGCGCTACTCGGCCCCGCCCGGATATACCGGAGTGAGGGTGTGGTGCCGAGTGGTCGGTGAGGAACTGTCCATCACCGCCCGCACCAAATCCGGTGACCTGCTCGAGATCTGGCGCCACCAGCTCTCGACCCCAGGTGTTCCACAGATCATCGATGAGCACTACCCCGACCATCCCGACGGCCGCAGCATCCACCAGCCAAGGCTGCAGCCGCGTTCCGAGGCGGAGATCGCGTTCGTGGGCATCGGCCCCGGCGCGGGCCGCTGGCTCAAGGAAGCCGGACCCGCCGGCGCCACCCGCATCCGCGCCAAGATGGCCCGCGCGGTCGAGCTGGCCACCATCTTGGGCAATGACCGAGTCGACCAGGCCCTGGGACTCGCGGCCACGGCCGGGCGCTTCGCCGACGGCAGCCCCGCCAACGTGGCCGTCGGCCTGCACCGGCTCGGCCGACCGGCCATACTCATGACCAGCTGGGGCGATGACCCGCCGGGCGACCTGGTCCGCGCGCACCTCGACTCCGTCGGCGTCGAGGTGCGCCGCCTCCGGCCATACCACCATCGCCCTCGCCTACCTGGGCGGCACCGGCAGCGCCCGCTACGACTTCCTCGCCGCCAGGGATCCGCTCGGCATCCCCCTCCCGCCGCAGACCACGCTCATCCACACAGGCTCACTCGCCGCCGTCGTGGAACCCGGCACGACCAGCATCGTTGAAGCATGTCAGGCACAGCGCGTCCACCCGGGCCGCGCCGTTTCCGTCGCCCTCAACACGGGCCGAACGGCTGGTCGCCGCAGCTGACCTGGTCAAGGCCAGCGACGAGCACCTGGCCTGACTCTACCCCCACCTCACCCCGGCCCACGCCTGGTCGTCATCACCTGCGGCGCCCAGGGCGCGACCGCCCTGACAGCCCGCCACCACATCACCGTTCCCGCGCCCCGGACCTATGTCGTCGACACCATCGGAGCGGGAGACGCCTTCCAGTCGAGCCTCCTCGACGCACTCCTCACACCAGACGGCACTGTCCGCATCCCCGCCACACCCACCGAACTGGAACCAGCCCTCCGGCGCTGTGTCACCGCCGGTGCCATCACCTGCACTCACGCAGGCGCACGACCGCCGACACACGAGGAGATCCGCTCCGCGCAGGCGGCCGATGACGTCATCCAGGCCCGACAAGCCCACCCTCTGGCTCAAGAAGCAACGACCCGCACAAGAGGCTGACACCCCTCTTGATCCGCCAGGGTCCGTCCGGTGTCCCTCCCCGCCGATCGGACAGGCCCTGGCCCACTCGTGGAATTCGGCTCCTCGACTCGACACCCGTAAGCCACGTCACACCACAGTCGACAATGTGGTGCCATCGCCTCGCGCGCGAGGCAGCCGTGTTACCCGCTGAGCTGCTGCGAGTTCCTCGCGCGTCTGGTCCAACTCGAGTGACAGCTCGGCTGTGGCACGTACGAGGGCGCGGACCCGCTCTCGCTCCGCGGCGAGTTCGTCCTTGGTCTTACTGATCGTTTCAAAATGAGGTCCGGAGTCGTCTCAAACAGATGATGCTGCAGGCGAGTTGGAGCAGTCCGAGGTGGAGGTCGCGCGTATCTCGTAGCGGATGCGGAGTCGTTTGAACTGGTGGAGCCAGGCGAAGGTACGCTCGACGACCCAGCGGGTCTTGCCCAGGCCGGAGCCGTGCGGAGTGCCGCGGCGGGCGATCTTGGGTGTGGTCCCGCGCGCCCGGACGAGACGGCGATATTTGTCGAAGTCGTAGCCTCGGTCGGCGAACAGCTGGCGGGGCCGGTGGCGTGGCTGGCCGCGCAAGCCACGAATGCGGGGGATGGCATCGACGAGGGGCATCAGCTGGGTGACGTCGTGCCGGTTGCCGCCGGTCAGTGACACCGCGAGCGGTGTGCCGTGGCGGTCGACGATGATGTGGTGCTTGCTGCCGGGGCGGCCTCGGTCGACCGGAGATGGTCCGGTGTGAGTTCCTCCTCTGAGCGCGCGGATGTGCGAGCCGTCGATGGCACAGTCGTCCATCTCCAGCAGCCCGACCGCCCGCAGCTCGGTAAGGATCGCCGCGTGCAGTCGGGGCCAGACGCCGGCCTCGGTCCAGTCCCGTAAGCGGCGCCAGGCTGTGACTCCGGAGCAACCCACCTCCTGACGTGGCACGTCGCGCCAGGTCACGCCTGTGCGGAGGACGAAGATGATGCCTGCCAACGCGATGCGGTCGCATGTTCGGTGTCGTCCTGCATACCGATGCCGCCGCTGTGGAGGGGGCGGAAGCATCGGAGCGATGCGCGTCCACAGGTCATCGGGCACAAGATCGCTGTTCACGCCCGGCAGCGTGGCGGAAGATCCCGGTTGAGGTGGGCCGATTGACCCGGCAAGCTCGCCTGATGAGTCAGAGTAGACAGCCGGGAGCCTGGGACGGCCCCTTCTATCGAGTCTGTACAGAACATTTCGATGCCGCGTTCGTACCCAATGCCGGTGAGGACCTGGAGTCCGCGAACAACGTCGACGTCTTCGTCGACCTCCCGGACGGCTCTCGATGGAGCGCGACCATCATCACTCTCGCCCAGGTCGAGCTTGTGATGGAGAGGTGGGCGGCAAGCGGGGAAGCCTTGGGAGGTCGCTACTTCTGGGTCTCGGACGGTCTCATCGTCCGCGATGCTGGTATCAGCAACATGACCCGAGAACTCGTCGGCCTGGTTGAGAACGAGGAGTTCGCGCAGGTCCTTCAGCGACTCGAAGGCTGACTGGCTCCGGCGGTCACGAGAACCTGATTCTGAAACGGTCAGTAAAAGAGCGTTTTGTCCCGACAAGGGTGCTTCGTTGCAGTTCAGGTGGCAGGCCGCTTCGGGCCGACTGAGGCGGTAGACGCTTGTTGTGGCAGATGGGGCGGGTGACAGCCTTCGAGGGCCCGTTTCGGTCCCTTCGCTCCTGTCTGATCCCAACACGCCCCCGGTCACGCCTGTTTGCGCCCTGTGGCGGGACGGCTGCCATCGGTACTACGGAAACATGCCTCGCCGACAGCGGCCGTACCCGAGTGACCTGTCCGATGCCCGTTGGGAACTGCTCGAACCAACCCTGAGCGCCTGGCGAGTAGAACGCAGAGGGAAGGGCCTGGACATCGGGCGGCCGCCCGAACACGACCTGCGCCGGATCATGGACGCCATCCTCTACGTCGACCGGACCGGGATCCCATGGCGGTACCTGCCACACGACTTCGCCCCGTGGGAAACCGTCTACGGATACTTCGCCGCCTGGCAGAAGGACGGCGTCTTCGACCAGCTCAACGGACTCCTGCGACGGCTGGTCCGGAAGGCCGAGGGCCGAGACGCCGAGCCCAGCGTCTGCATCCTCGACGCCCAGAGCATCAAGACCTCGGCCAACGTGCCCACGGCCGGCCAGGGCATCGACGCGGGCAAGAAGATCGCGGGCCGCAAACGGCACATCGGCGTCGATACCGTCGGCCTCCTTCTGGCCGTGCTGGTCACCGCCGCCAGTGTCTCCGACAGCGTCGGCGGAATCCGCCTGCTCTCGAACATTGCCGAAGGCCACCCTCGCATCACGAGGGCGTGGGCCGACAGCGGCTACCGCACCAAGGCCATCGACCACGGCGCCCGCCTGGGCATCGACGTCGAAGTCATCCGCCGCGACCCCGCCCAGAAGGGCTTCAAGGTGATTCCGCGGCGCTGGGTCGTCGAGCGGACGTTCGGCTGGCTCATGCACCACCGCCGCCTCGCCCGCGACTACGAAACCCACCCCCACCGCTCCGAAGCCATGATCAACATAGCGATGATCGACCTCATGAGCCGCAGACTCACCCGCGAATCGACCCACAACTGGCGCGACAGCTGAACGGCGGCAGCGTCGGGCTCCTGTGAATCACAGCAGGTAGGGCCACAGGCTGACGCTGTTCCGCTCCACACTGATCTCAACCCACGTTCCATCGACAGCAGTCGACGGCGGCGGGTCGGCGAGGTCGAACAGGATATGGGTTCCAGCTACTTCCAGCATGGCTCCGCCATCGCCCGTCAGGCCCAGCCGCCCCCGAAAGACGATCCGACCGCCTTCCTCCTCATCCACCGCGGGTGAAAATGAAGTGGCCGGTCGAGTGTTGCCGCCCCAGGCCGCGTCCTCTTCAACGGTCCACTCCACATGATGTTCGCGGCCCACTCCCGTCGGATCGCCGTACCAGAACGCCGCAACGGCACCCACCTCCGAGCGCACCCGAACCATCGCGCGCCCGTCGGCGACCTGCCCCACCGCTTCTACTCGGACCAACACCCCGCAATCATCCATGGCAGCACTGCGTTGCCAAACACTCCTGCCAGGACAAAACGCTCTTTTACAGAGCGCCCACATCACTCCCTGCTGGGGTTGCCGCAGGGCCAGGGCCTCAGCTCCCGGCGGTGTCGCGTTCCCAGGCTGCGCGGATCCCGGGAGGGATCCGGCCGCGCGATGGCACGGCGTAGCCATGGGCGCGTGCCCATGTGCGGATCGCTCCGGTGTCGACGGGCTGGTCGTCGCCCGAGTAGGGCTCTGGTTTCCAGAGGGTGGGCTGGTGTGGGACAAACCGGGCAGGGGCATCGAGGATGCTGGGCGGAAACATGGGGACCTGGAGCTCTCCCGCGAGGACCGCGGTGAGGAAGTCTGTGAGGGTGCCGTCGTAGGTGAACCAGCGGGGGCCCCGCGCCTCGTTGACCGCGATATGCCACCGGGCGGGGTCAGCTGCAGGGTCGGTGATCCAGAAGAGGTATTCGCCGTTGTAGGTGGCGCCGCAGGCGAAGAGCGTTTCGGGATCGTAGGGCACGGGATAGGCGTCCTCGTGCAGCTGCGCGCGGATTCGGCCGGGCATGGGGCCGGTGAGGTTGACGTACTCGGTCACGCCGTGGGGGTGGTAGACGTCGAGGTAGTCGTTGAAGGTTCCCGGTCCGTAGCGGTCTGCGAGCTCCTTGTAGTCCTGCGGCAGTGGCATGCCGAGACTGGCCTCGACGGTGTCCCAGCGGATGCCCATGGCCTGGCTGGGGGGCGGGCAGAGCTGGGTGAGAGCGGTGAGGGCGGTCATTGGATTCCTCGTTGGCGTCGGATCTGCTGTGCTGCGTGGTCGGGGTTGGGGAAGTCCTTGTCGAGGTTGAAGCCGTTGGAGCCGTCTGCCTCCATGTAGATGCGTGAGGGGACGGAATTTGCCCTGTCGTCGGTGTACTCGAGATAGACGCGCGAAGACGGAAGAATCTTGGAGTTGCCTCGGGCGTGGCGTGCCACCTGCCGACCTACCTGGCGAGGGCGAGGTTTTGTGCATCCGGGCGATGCCGAGCATGGCGTGGTGGACGCCGTCCCCTTTGAGGCGGCAGTCGCGGAGCATCTTCCAGGTCTTCATGCGGGCGCAGACGTGCTCGACCCGAGCTCGGACCTGCTTGTGGGACTTGTTGTGTTCCTCTTTCCAGCCCGGGAGGGGTTCGTAGGGCGCCCTGGAAACCCGGGGCGGCGTCGGGCGCCCTACGACCCCATCCGCACCTGGTTTACAGCTGAACCTCACGGCCTGTGCGTTTTATGTCTTCGTCGAGGCGCTGGCGAGCAGGCGGCGGAGGCCGCCTCAGCATTGACGACAGCGTGATGCAGCGCGGCCTGATCGGCCGTCGTGTCCGCTGCGAGGTCGGCGAGTTCGATGCGGGTCTGACCATTGGCCACGGCAAGCGTGCGGCAAGCCTGGGCGAAGAAGGTATTGGCCTGGGGTCCTGCGTCGGCCTCGAGGCTGGCGCGTTGAATGGTGAGCGTGGTGTCGCTGCGTGCGAAGTCGGCACGGCCGATGAGGCGGCTGTCAGCAAGAAGCGGGCAGACGTAGTAGCCGTACTGGCGGCTGGCCGGGGGCTTGTATGCCTCGAAGACCTGGGCGAAGCCAAACAGGCGCTGGACGCGGGGGCGGTACCAGATGAGGTTGTCGAAGGGTCCCAGGAAGACCGGCACCCGGTGCGGTTGGGCGGTCCCTGTGAGTGCCTGTGGGTCGGCCCAGCCCGTCTTCCAGCCCTCGACCCGCACCGACGCCAGGCGGGTGTCGGGCAGGATGCGCGCAGCGACTGGGGTGGGGATACGGAGGTAGTCGGCGAGGTCGTCCGTGGTGGCTACGCCGAGTGCGGCTCCCGCGTGGGTGAGGAGTTCGGTCAGGCATGCGTCGTCGGAGGCCTGATCGCTCAGGAATGCGGCGGGAATGCAGCGTTCGGCGAGGTCGAACAGTCGCTGTCCGTTCGTGCGGCGGGTGGAGGCGAGTTCTCCGGACCAGACGAGGAATTCCACAGCGGTTTTCGTCGGGCTCCAGTCCCACCCTGCTCCCGCCTTGGCGCCGTCGCGGAGCTGTCGCAGAGACAGCGGTCCGTCGCGTTCGATGCGGTCGAGGAGGGCGGTGCGGGTCTGCTGGTCGGGGTATTCGCAGCGGCGGCGGGTGGCGCGGCGGCGGAATGCCCATAGAGGCCAGTCGGCGAGCGGTAGGAGGGCCAGTGCGTGGGCGGGGTAGTCGAATGCGAGCGGTTCGGGGCCGTTGTTGAGGGCGTTGTCGACGGCCTGGGTTGTTGTGCAGGGTACGCGCGCGGTGAGCGTGAGCTGGTGGGCGCGTGCCAGGGTCCTGATGCTGTCGAGTTGGACGGCGTGGAGGTGAGCGAGGGCGCCGCTCACGTCGGGGAAGCCGGCGGCGGGAAGACTCGCAGCGACCGCAATGTCCCGGGCTTCTGTCAGAGACAGTTCGGCTTCGGCCGGCGGCGTCGGAGCGGTCATGGACGCGGCTCCGCAGGGGTGGCCGGGGCGGCCCCCGGTTTTGAAGCGTCACCCATCCGGGCCTCAGGAGGGCGGGCCGGTAGGGCCGCGGGCTCACCTGGAACGGTCACCTCAGCAGGCTCGGTCAGGGGCTTGGCCGTGTGGCGGGCTGGAGGCAGAACCGCGCCGGCGGCGCCTACGGCCGCGCAGCAGGTGAGGGCAAGCAGGGCGGTGTCCCATCTGTGCTGTTGGGCGAGAGCGCCGATGATGACGGCCATGATGCCGCCTGTGATGTCGGTGGACGCACCGACCCAGGTGTTCGCTTCGATGCGCGTGTTATCCGTCGCGGTGGCATCGATGAGGAGGAAGGCGTTGATGAACAGCGGGGTGACGAAGAGCCCGGCCAGGAGCAGCAGGGTGGCGAGGAGCCACAGGGGGCGGGCGAGGAAGAGGAGTGTGGTGGGGAGGGTGAACCCGAGGGTCAGGAGCTGGTACTTGCGCCTGAGTCCGGCTTTCCAGTCGATGGTGGCGTAGAGGATGCCGCCGATGACGCCTCCGGTGCTGATCGCGGCGAGGAGTGGTCCGAGCAGCGCGGTGGCGTGCTGGTGTTGGGTGTAGGCGGGTACGAGGACGCTGGTGCCGCCGAAGACGCATCCCATGACGAGCAGGGGCAGGAGGATCGTTGTGGTTCCCGGTGTGGCGAGCGGGCCGAGCCACCGGCGGGCGCTGCGGGCCGGCGTGGCAGCGGGGCGGGAGTGGGTGGTGCCGAGGTGGTGTCGGCGCGCGGCGGCAAGGTAGAGGGCGGTGATGGTGACGAAGGCGGCGGCTGCCGTCTCGTAGGCGTGGCGGGGGCCGACCAGGGTGATCGCGGCTCCGGCGGTGAGTGGTGCGAGGACGAAGCCGGCTTCTTCCAGCACGGAGTCTGCGCTGTGGACCGCTTTGAGCTGGGCCTCGTCGGTGACGAGGTGCCGCCAGGAGGAACGCAGGGCGGCGTTCAGCGGGGGGCTTGAGAGAGTGGCGGCGATGACCAGGGGCAGTGTTGTCCACCATGGCCACCGGAACTCGACGCTGCATGCGACCAGTGCCAGGAGCAGGGCGGTAGCGGCGCCCATCACGGTGAGCATGCGGTGGGCGCCGTACCGGTCGAGGATGCGGCCGCGGAGCGGTGCGCAGAAGGCGAGCACGACGGTGTAGCCGCCGCCCACGAGAGCTGCGCGGGCGTACCCGTGGGACTGAGCGAGGGCCAGGAGCAGCGTGATGGGCAGGACGGCGGCGGCGGTGCGGGCAAGGAACGCAAGTGTGAGGAGGCCCCGTACTGGGGGCCGTGCCAGTTGCCGGAGCACCCGTGCGGGTTTCTGGGGGCGGGTGTGGGTGGCGGGGGCGGTCATCGGCCGGCCTCCGGTCCGGCTGTGGGGCCTGGATCTGCGGCTGTTGGCTGGGGCGCGGTCACCGGATCTGGCTCGGCGCCCGTGGGGGTGGGCGGCTCGACGGTCTCGGTGCGGGTTGTGGCGCGCAGGGAGTCGGGGTGCAGGAGCACGATGCGGGCGATGTCCTGTCCGCGGTGGACGGTGACGGGCCGTTCAGGCCGGATGGCGATGCTCATTCCGCCGCGGTCTGTCATGGCGTTGACGGCTTTGGCGGGGATCACTCCGATCGGCACGTGCAGTCCGTCCGGGGCGCGGTCGGGAGGAGGCATGACCATGAGGAACGTTCCGGTGGGGATCGTGGTGGCCCAGCCCAGGCGCCACTCCACGGTGCCTTGCCCGTTGGGGACGAACATGCCCTCCCAGCCTCCGCCGGGGCTTTTGTGGTCGCCGAGGTGGAACCAGTCCGCGTCCCGGGCGGCGATCCAGTTCTCACCGCGCTGCCACATGCCCGCCCCGCCCAGGCGGCGGCCTGCACTGTGGGGGTCCTCGCGGTCGGGGACGGCGAAGCCGATGTCTTCCAGCGGCTTCATGGTCAGCGTCAGCGGGGAACGGACGCTCCAGCCGAGCTCTTGGCCGAGCACCCAGGGCGGGCAGTCCGCGGGCAGGCGCGGGATGCGCATGTAGCGGAAGGACGCCTGGTAGGTGTCGCGTTCAGCGCGGGCCATGGCCCGGTCGATGCGCGGCTTGTCGGGCGGGAGCGCCCAGGGCTGGAGCGGGCGGAAGGTTACCTCGGCCATGCGCTCTGCTCTCTGTAGAAGGTGCCGGCGGTTGGGAGGGCCGCTGCCCCCGGGTCGCGTCCCTGTGCATGGGGA
>NZ_JBHWZS010000314.1:0-10138 GCF_042728155.1 Streptomyces sp. NPDC060209 | reverse complement strand
ACCACGATGGTCGCGCCCTCCCGTCGTACGCGGGTGTGCCCGTCAGACCCCGGCGTAGGAGTGCTTGCCGGTGACGAAGATGTTCACGCCGTAGTAGTTGAAGAGCCAGCAGCCGAAGGCGACCAGCGCCAGGTAGGCCGCCTTGCGCCCCTTCCAGCCGGCCGTCGCGCGCGCGTGCAGGTAGGCGGCGTACGCGACCCAGGTGATGAAGGACCAGACCTCCTTGGGGTCCCAGCCCCAGTAGCGGCCCCAGGCGTCGCCCGCCCAGATCGCGCCCGCGATGATCGTGAACGTCCACAGCGGGAAGACGGCGGCGTTGATGCGGTACGAGAAGGTGTCCAGGGACTTCGCGGCAGGCAGCCGTTCCAGGACGGAGGTCGCGAACTTCCCGGGCGTCCCACCGTTCGCGATCTTGTTCTCGTAGCTGTCGCGGAAGAGGTAGAGCAGGGTCCCGACGGCGCCCAGGTAGAAGACGGCTCCGCAGATGATGGCGGTGGAGACGTGGATCCACAGCCAGTAGGAGTGCAGTGCCGGGACCAGCTGGTCGCTGTCGGTGTAGAGCGTGGTGGTCGCGATGCCGAGGTCCAGCAGGACGGTGGTGACCAGCATCAGGCCGATCCAGCGGACGTTCTTCCTCAGCGCCAGGAGGATCAGGTAGGCACCGACCGCCACGGTGGAGAAGGTGATCGAGAACTCGTACATGTTGCCCCAGGGGGCACGCTGCACCGACAGGGCGCGCGCGACGACCCCGCCGGCCTGGACGGCGAAGGCGACGACGGTCAGGGAGACCGCGATCCGCCCCCACAGGTCGCCCTTGAACGTGCCGCCCGCGGCACCGGGACCGTCCGGGACGTCGCGGGTCCCGGCGGCGGAGCGCGTGACGACCGTGGGACGCTCCAGCACGGCGGTGCCGCCCTGCTTCGCCACCTGCACCTTCACCGTGGCCGTGTCCTGCTTCAGCGCGGCGGCCGTACGGCCGACCTTGCTGCGGCTGCCGAACACCCACTCCGCGATGTGCGCGAAGAAGGCAAGGGTGTAGACGGCCATCGACGAATAGATCAGCGTATTGCTGATATCCGCCAGACTCTCGTTCGTTGCGGCGGCGAGATTCACTTCTCAGCCCCTTCGGCAGGTTCTTCGGCAGGTTGTCCGGGCTCGGTCTCGGGCGCGGGGTGGGGCTCCGGGGCGGGTGCGGTCGGCGCCACGGTGTGGAGGGCGAGGGCGAGGTCGGACAGCTCCTCGGGAAGCTTCGCGGACTCGCTGCGGCCCAGGCCCGCCATCTCGACGACGGTGACGCCGTCCGTCCCCCGTACCGCACGCACCCACACCCGGCGGCGCTGGATGAAGAGCGAACCCGCGAGCCCGATGATGGCGGCGACGGCACCGGTGAGCGCCCAGCCGCTGGCGGGCTGGCGCGAGATCTGGAAGCTGGCCCATTCCTCGACGCTCTCGAAGGTGATCGAGCCCGCACCGTCGGGGAGCTTCATGGTCTCGCCGGGGCGCAGCCGCTTCTTCAGCTTGTCCCCGTTGCTGTCCTTGAATTCCTTCATCTTGGACGTGTCGAGCTGGTAGACGTTCTGCGGCAGCCCGGAGTCGACGCCCAGGCTGCCGTAGTAGCCGTTGAGCGCGAGGACCGGGTAGTCGAGGCCGGGGTACTGCGAGAACATCGTGCCCTGGCCGTCACCGGCGAACGTCGGTACGAAGAACGCCTGGAAGCCCAGCTGGGTCTTCTCGCCGCTCTTGTCCTTGTAGCCGTCCATCACCTTGATCGCACCGGTCGAGGTGACGTTGTTGTCGATGGGCAGCAGGGGCACGGCGCTCCTGTAGACCTCCTTGCCCCTGCCGTCCTTGACCGAGATGACCGGGGCGTAGCCGTGCGCGTTGAGGTAGACCTTCGTACCGTCGACGACCAGAGGCTTGTTGACCTCGATGACCTTCTTCTTCGACTCCCCGTCCGCGCCCTCGGAGTACGTCACCCTGGCCTCGTAGGTCCGGGGCGTACCGCGCTGGGGACCGCTGCGCTCGTACGTACCGACGAAGTCCTGCAGGTCGAAGCTGAAGGGGGTGAGATCGTCGTTGTCGAAGAGCGAGCCGGACTTGAAGTCGTCGTACTGGGTGATCGTGTTGGCGAAGCCGTCGCCCTCGACGACGAGCTTGCCGCCCTCGGACTTGAAGAGCTGCCCGCCGGCGAACGCGACCAGCATGACGATCAGAGCGATGTGGAACAGCAGGTTCCCGGTCTCGCGCAGATAGCCCTTCTCCGCGGCCACGGCGTCCCCGGCCATGTGCGAGCGGAAACGCCGCTTGCGCAGGATGCCGAGCGCGGCCTCACGGACCTGCTCGGGTTCGGCGTCGGTGCGCCAGGTGGTGTACGCGGGCAGCCGGGTCAGCTTCTTCGGTGCGCCCGGCGGACGGCCACGCAGCTGCCCGACGAACTGCCAGGTGCGCGGGACGATGCAGCCGATCAGCGAGATGAACAGCAGGATGTAGATCGCGGAGAACCACACCGAGCTGTAGACGTCGAAGAACTGCAGCTTCTCGTAGACCGGGCTGACCGTGGTGTGGGCCTCCTTGAAGGTCTGCACCTTCAGTTCGTCCACGCTGTTCTGCGGGATCAGCGAGCCGGGGATGGCGCCGAGCGACAGCAGGAAGAGCAGGATCAGCGCGACCCGCATCGAGGTGAGCTGCCGCCAGAACCAGCGGGTCCAGCCGATGACGCCCATCGCCGGTACGGAGGCGGCGGACTCTTCTCGCGGGGCGGTGGAGAGCTGCTCCCCGGCCTGGCCGAGGTCGCGCTCGTCCGTGGTGTTCGTGTTGCTCATCAAAACTCAGATCCCCACAGTGAAGCCGTCGGACCAGACTCGCATCTCCTGCATGAGCGCGTCCCAGGCACCCGTCAGCAGGAGCACCCCGGTCACGATCATCATGCCGCCGCCGATCCGCATGACCCACGCGTAGTGGCGCTTGACCCAGCCGAACGCTCCGAGTGCCTTGCGGAAGGCGACCGCCGCCAGGACGAACGGGACGCCGAGCCCGATGCAGTACGCCACGGACAGCACCGCTCCGCGGCCGGCGGTCCCCTGGTCGACGGCGAGCATGCTGACGGCGGAGAGCGTCGGGCCGAGGCACGGCGTCCAGCCGATGCCGAAGAGCGCGCCGAGCAGCGGCGCTCCGGCCAGTCCGGTCACCGGCCGCTTGTGGATGCGGAATTCGCGCTGCGTCATCCAGGGCATCAGGCCCATGAAGAAGACGCCCATCAGGATCATCAGCACGCCGAGAACCTTGGAAAGGGTCCCGCTGTAGTCCTGGAGGGTCTGGCCGAAGTAGCCGAACAGCGCCCCGCCGGAGACGAAGACGGCGGTGAAGCCGAGCACGAAGAGGGAGGCACCCGTCACGGTTCTGCCCCGCCGGCCCTGGGCCAGGTCGGTGCCGCTGACGCCGGTGACGTAGCTCAGGTATCCCGGCACGAGCGGCAGGACGCACGGCGAGAAGAACGAGACGAGACCGCCGAGCAGGGCGATGGGCAGAGCCACCAGCAGGGCACCGTTGAAGACGGTGTCGTTGAAACCGGTTGCCGCGGCCAGTTGGAGCACGGCGTCACTTCTCCGCGATCAGCGGGTCGATCATCTTCCGCAGTTTCTCCGCGTCGAGGGCGGCGAGCGTGCGGGCGGCGAGCTTCCCGTCCCGGTCTATGACCACGGTCGACGGGATGGCCTGCGGGTTCAGGGTGCCCTTCGGGAAGCGGAGGAGCAGCTTCCCGGTCGGGTCGTAGAGGCTCGGGTAGGTGACCCCGAAGTCCTTCTCGAAGCTGACCGCGAGGGACTTCTGGGGGTCACGCGTGTTGACACCGACGAACTGGACGCCTTCGGCCTCGGTCTCCTTCGCCACCTTCGCGAAGTGCTTGGCCTCGGCGCGGCAGGGGCCGCACCACGATCCCCAGAAGTTCAGGACGACGACCTTGCCCTTGTAGTCGGCGACGTCGAGGGACGTGCCGTCCAGGGTCGCGCCGTCGAGCTTCGGCGCGTCGGTGCGTTCGCCCTTGGCGACGGTGGAGATCCCACCGCTGCCTGTGACGAAGTTCGTGTTGCCGCCGCCGCCCGCCTGGCCGCCGTCACCACTGCATGCGGACAGGGTCAGGGCACCGGCCACAGCAGTGGCGGCGAGCAGGGTGAAGCGGCGTCGGGGTGCGCGGCCAGAGCTCATGTGAAAAGTTTCGCATGGCAGTTCCGGGGATCTTGCGCACCCCCCTCGGTGCCCGTAAAGCCCCTTGTCAAGCCTGTTTAAAGAAGGTGTTCCAGCCACCCTCTGGGGACTGTCCCACCTGGAGCGTACGAAGCTTCTCGAGCACCGCCGGGTCCTGTGCGTCGAGCCAGTCGACGAACTGCCGGAAGGAGACGAGGCGCACATCCTGCTTGCCCGCGATGTGTTTGAGCGCGTCTTCCACGGCGTCCATATAGATGCCGCCGTTCCACTCCTCGAAGTGGTTGCCGATGTAGAAGGGCGCGCGATTCGTCTCGTATGCGCGGTCGAATCCGGCGACATACGCCTCGGTGGCCTGGGTGCGCCACCCGGGATAGCGCGACGGCATGCCGTTGGTCGAATTCTTCGACTGGTTGGCGAGGATGTTGTAGTCCATGGAGAGGACTTCGAAGGTGTGGCCGGGGAACGGAATGCCCTGCAGCGGAAGATCCCAGACACCCTGGCGCTTCACTGGCCACACCTGACTGCCGCCGGGCGAGCTCGCGTCGTAGCGCCACCCCAGCTGCTTCGCGGTGGGGAGGAGATTGTCCTGGCCGAGCAGACAGGGTGTTCGTCCGCCGACCAGTTCCTTCCGGTAGTCGAACGGCAGCGGGTCGACGTCTTCCCAGCCGGTGTTCGTCCGCCATTCGGTGACGAACGACACCGCCTGATCGATCTCGCTCTGCCATTGCGCGGGCGTCCAGTCGCCGACCGACCCGGAGCCGCCGCAGAAATGCCCGTTGAAATGGGTGCCGATCTCATGCCCGTCGAGCCAGGCCTGGCGGACGTACTTCAGCGTCTGCTTGACGTGGTCATCGGTCAGATAGCCGATGTCGGAGGCGCCCCGGGGGTTGTTGGGCGGCCGGTAGAGAGATTTCTTCGACTCGGGCAGCACATAGAGCCCGGAGAGGAAGAAGGTCATCGCCGCGTCGTGCTCCTGGGCGAGTTCGAGAAAACGGGGGAACAGCCCGTTGCCGACCTCGCCCGCTCCGTCCCAGGAAAAGATCACGAACTGCGGCGGCGTCTGGCCGGGCTCGAGCCGAACGGGGGCGGCGGGCTGATTCGGCTGCTTTCCGGTGTCCGCCGTGGAACCGTCGCCGATCAGCCTGACGTGTTTCTCGGGAGGGCCACCGCCATTCCCGTGCGTTCCCTTGCCGCCCTTGCCCCCCTTCTCGGTTTCCGGCCGGCCGTTGTCCGATGACCCGAGGGAGCCGCAGCCGGTCATCGTGAGTGCGGCTGCGGCTCCGAGTCCGGCCCCGAGCAGGCCCCTTCGGTTGATTTCACGCATAGCGTCCCCATCTGCGGTCGTATTACCTCAATGCCATACAAACTGGCGATGGCTTAGATGAGGAAACCAACACGACGGTTCCGCCGATAATCACAAAAGTTGTTACGTGGACAGACCCTTACAGGTGCTGCACATGACACACAGAACGGAGGACCACGCGGGGGTCGATGCGCGGCGTACGGGCGGCTACGCCCCGAACGCCTTGGACTTCCCCTTGACCGGCTTCGCACCCGCGAGCAGATGCGCCGGCACCAGGTCCCTGGCGGGCTCGGTGTACCCGACGGACACGATCTTGTCCCCCTGGTACGTGAAGCTCGTCAGCGAGGCCAGGGTGCACTGCCGCTTGCGCGGGTCGTGCCACAGCCGGCGCCGCTCCACGAAGCTCCGCACGATCCAGATCGGCAGCTGGTGACTGACGCAGACCGCCTCGTGCCCGCGCGCGGCGTCGCGCGCCGCGTCCAGCGCACCCATCATCCGTACGACCTGCTCGATGTACGGCTCGCCCCAGGACGGCTTGAAGGGGTTGGTGAGGTGCTTCCAGTTCTCGGGCTTGCGCAGCGCGCCGTCACCGACCCCGAAGGTCTTGCCCTCGAAGACGTTGGCGGCCTCGATGAGGCGCTCGTCGGTGGCCAGTTCCACGCTGTGCGACTTGGCGATGGGGGTGGCCGTCTCCTGGGCGCGCTCCAGCGGGGAGGCCACGACATACGTGATGTCGCGCTTCTCCAGGTGCTCGGCGACCCGGTCGGCCATCCGGCGGCCGAGCTCGGACAGGCTGTAGCCGGCGCGGCGCCCGTAGAGCACGCCGTCGGGGTTGTGCACCTCACCGTGGCGCATCAGGTGGACGACGGTGATGTCCTTCGCGCTGTTCTCGCTGTTCCCGCTCATGCGACGGCCTCCGATGCGGCGCGGGCGGCGGCGGGCAGCGCCGCGGCGATCCGCTCGAGAGCCCGCGCGTCGTGGGCGGTGGAGACGAACCAGGACTCGAAGGCGGACGGCGGCAGGTAGACGCCCTGCTCCAGCATCGAGTGGAAGAACGCGGTGAAGCGGAAGGCTTCCTGCTTCTTCGCGCCCTCGTAGTCGCGGACGGGCTCGTCGGTGAAGAAGACGGAGAACATGTTGCTCGCCGCCGACACCGTGTGCGCGACGCCCTCCTTGGTGAAGGCCTCACCGACGAGGGAGCGCAGCTCCGCGGAGACCGCGTCGACCTTCGCGTATGCCGCGTCGTCGAGCAGCCGCAGCTGGGCGAGCCCGGCGGCGGTGGCGATCGGGTTCCCGGAGAGCGTTCCCGCCTGGTAGACGGGGCCTGCGGGGGCCAGGTGGGCCATCACGTCGGCGCGGCCACCGAAGGCCGCCGCCGGGAAGCCGCCGCCCATGACCTTGCCGAAGGTCATCAGGTCCGGCCGGACCCCGTCGATGCCGTACCAGCCGGCCTTCGACGTACGGAATCCGGTCATCACCTCGTCGGAGATGTACAGCGCGCCGTCGGCAGCGCAGATCTCCTTCAGCCCGGCGTTGAAGCCGTCCAGCGGGGGTACGACACCCATGTTGCCGGGCGAAGCCTCGGTGATCACACAGGCGATCTCACCCGGCTGCGCGGCGAACGCGGCGCGCACGGCTTCCAGGTCGTTGTACGGAAGCACGATCGTGTCGCCCGCCTGCGCCCCGGTCACCCCGGGCGTGTCGGGGAGGCCGAAGGTGGCGACACCGGAGCCGGCGGCGGCCAGCAGCGCGTCGACGTGCCCGTGGTAGCACCCGGCGAACTTCACGACCTTGGCGCGCCCGGTGAAGCCACGGGCGAGCCGGATCGCGGACATGGTCGCCTCGGTGCCGGACGACACCAGCCGCACCTGCTCCACGGGCTCGATGCGGGCCACGATCTCCTCGGCGAGCGCGACCTCGCCCTCGCCCGGCGTACCGAAGGAGGTCCCCCGGGCCACCGCGTCCTGGACGGCCGCGATGACCTCGGGGTGTGCGTGGCCGAGGATCATCGGCCCCCACGAACACACGAGGTCGACGTACTCACGGCCGTCGGCATCGGTGAGGTACGGACCCTTACCGGACACCATGAACCGGGGCGTACCGCCCACGGCCCGGAAGGCACGCACGGGAGAGTTCACGCCGCCGGGCGTCACGAGGGACGCACGGTCGAAAAGCGTCTGCGAAACTGGGGCTTCGTATGAATACGCCACTTTGGTCCTGATCTGCGATTCGGGATTCGGGGGGCCTGGCCGGAATTCCGGCCGCCGGTGAGCAGGGAGCGCGCTCTCCCCGTATGAGGCTCGTACAACGAAAGGGCGTCAGTCTCCTCGCGTCTGCGAAACTGGGGCGTCATAGGGAAAGCTCACACATGCCATGGTGTCAGAGGCGTCGACGGTCTTGCGGACAGGTGTTTCACCGCACGCCCGTGGGGGAGGTCACTGACGATGATCGGGTTGCGCGGCGGGGCTGTGTCTCCTAAGAAGTAGTCGGGTGGATGAGATATGCATCGCGGTGGCGGAGTGGGCGAAGGGACCGACGACCTGGGGCCCGAGCCTGCCCGGCGAGGGCGGCACCGGCGCAAGGCCGAGCGCGAGGCCGAGCGCGTGCGGGACGTTCAGGCGGGTGGTGCCGATGTTTCCGGGAGCAGGAGCAGTGGACGGGTGGGGGTGACCTACAAGTACTTCGGTGCCCCTGACGGGGCCACCGCCGCACGTGTGCCCATTTCCATGCGTCCCGAGGAGCTGGGCGGCGACGAGCTGGGCATGGGCGGCATGTTCAGCAAGATCAAGCCCGAGACGGTGGCGGCCATGGTCCTCACCGGCATACAGGGCATACCCCTGAACAAGGTCCCCCCGCTGGAGCTGGTCGTGCTCCATCCCGACTATGCGGTGGTCAAGCTGCCCATGACGGTGGTCGACCCCCTGCGTGACGTCGGCGAGGAATCGGTCGGCGCGGCGGCCTTCATCTGGTCCACGGTCCCCGACCGGGGCGGCCCGCGCGACGCGTTCAACGTCTACCAGCTGCTCCACGAGTGGCAGGACTTCTCCTACCGCCTGCATGACGCGGGCCACCAGGCCTACTGCCTGGTGTGGCCCTGACCCGGCGCGCTCTCCGGGAGGGGCCGGGTGCGCGGACGATGGGAAGGGCTGTGGGGCTCGTGCTCCACACCTCTCTCCCGGTGTAGGAACATATGACGCATGACGGCAGATGAACTGCGTGTGGTCGTGGAGGCCGCAGACGACGGTGTCGTTCTGATCCGTGTCCGGGGGAGCCTGGACGGGTGGTCGGGCGCCTCCGAGGTCGTCGAGGCGCTGGAGGAGGCCGCCGGGAGCGGTGGACGGCTGACCGTGGCCGACCTGTCCCGGCTGGAGTTCGCCGACTCGACAGGGCTGCACGTCCTGCTGAGCGCGCAGCGGCGCCATGCCGGGGCCGGCGTACGTCTGGTGCTGGCCGGACCGCTCGGGACAGGGGTGCGCAGGCTCTTCGAGGTCTCGGGGACTCTCGGCGCCTTCACGTTCGCCGAAACCGTGGACGCGGCGCTGAGATGCTGACCGTCCGCGGGCGTCCGCCGACCGGCCCCCGGGCCGGGAGTGTGGTCGGAGCCCGACCGGGCAGGCGCAGAGGGTAATGAACGGGGAACGAGAAGTGCTGAGCGACGGCGGGAATCCGGCCGACGGGCCGGAGGAGGCCGTCAGCTCATCTGCTCCGGAGGAGCCGGCGGGCACGGACCGCGTGCCCGGCGTGCCGCGGAACGCGGCTGCCGCACGGGACGTGGTCACCCGGCTCCTGGAAGCGCAGTTCTGCGAGCTGGGCGGGGAGGGCCCGGCCGACGTCGTCGTGGCCGACGCGTTGCTGGTGACCTCGGAGCTGGTGACCAACGCCGTCAGGCACGGCGGCGGGCTCACCGGGTTCACCGCGGAGATCACCGACGACGGCCTCCTCCTCACCGTCGCCGACGCCAGTACGCGGGCACCGGTCGTCGTGGAACGCGATGCGGCCGCCGCCTCCATCGGCGGCTACGGCTGGCTCCTGGTGCGCCGCCTCGCGAAGCGGGTGTCCGTCACGTACCTCCCCGGCGGCAAGCACATCGTCGCGCTGGTCGCCCTCGCCTGAGCGACGCGTCACGCCGCACGCCGCACGCCGCACGCCGCACGCCGCACGCCGGGGGAGCATGCACGCGCCGCCGGGTGCGGGCGGCCGGGGGCGTGGGCGGTTGGCATAATTCCCGCATGGTCCGCGAGCCTCTCGACAACTCCGCGCCGGCCGGCCTGCCCGTGGTGGCGGCCGAAGGCGAGGTCAACGGTTACTGGGTCGTCCGGGCCCAGGGCGATCTCGACTCCGACAGCATCGATCCGCTCTTCATCGCCATCTGGCAGGCCGCGGCCGGCCACGAGGTCGTCGTACTGGACGCGTCCGCGGTCACCTTCGCGGACTCGTCGTTCCTCAGCCTCCTCATCCAGGTGCACCAGCAGACGGAGTTGCGCATCGCCGCACCGGGCACGGCCCTGACCCGGCTCCTGCGGACCGCGGGTGTCGACCAGGTGCTCCGGAGCTACCCCACGCTCGACGCGGCCCTCGGCGCCCCGCCGGTCGCCTCCTGACCTCCGCCCGCCCCCTCCGGCTGACGTGACG
>NZ_JBHWZS010000313.1:0-10168 GCF_042728155.1 Streptomyces sp. NPDC060209 | reverse complement strand
CCCGGACACCCCGGGCCGTTCCCCTCAGCGCGTCCTGCCCCGCTTCATCTCCATGGCGGTCCGGCCCTCCAGTCCCCTCCGCTTCCATTCGCGCAGGGTCTCGGTGCGCAGCCGGGCGTCCGTCTTCGCCGCGATGCGGTGGTTCTCCCGGAGCAGCTTGCGGTAGCTGTCGAGACGACGTTCGGGCAGCGACCCGTCCTCGATCGCGCCGAGCACGGCACAGCCGGGCTCGGACTCGTGGGCGCAGTCGTGGAAGCGGCACTGCCGCGACAGGTCCTCGATCTCCGAGAAGACCTGGCCGACGCCGGCCTCCGCGTCCCAGAGACCGACCCCCCGCAGTCCTGGGGTGTCGATCAGGACGCCGCCTCCCGGCAGCACGAGGAGATTGCGCGTCGTGGTGGTGTGCCGGCCCTTGCCGTCCACCTCACGCGCCTGCTGTACATGCATGACGTCCTCGCCGAGCAGCGTGTTGGCGAGGGTCGACTTTCCGGCGCCGGAGGTCCCGAGCAGCACGCTCGTACCGCCGCCGACGATCGCGCCGAACACATCGACGCCCTCCCCCGTGGCGGAGCTGACAGGGAGTACCTGCACCCCGGGGGCGATGCGCTCGATGTCCTCGACGAGGTGGGACAGCGTGGTGACGTCCGGGACGAGGTCGGCCTTGGTGAGCAGCACCAACGGGTGCGCCTCGTACCCCGACGACGGTGTCCCGTCGCCGAGCAGAGCGGCGCCGGCGGTGCTGGACATGGCCAGCGCCAGGAACCGTTCCAGTCGTCCGAGGTCCAGCTCGACGGCGAGCGAGACACAGATGACGATGTGATCGATGTTGGTGGCGAGGACCTGCCCTTCGGAACGCTGCGACGACGTCGAGCGTACGAAGGCGGTGCGGCGGGGCAGGAGCGTACGGACGAACTGCGGGTCGCCGTCGGGGTCGACGGCCACCCAGTCGCCGGTGCAGACGATCCGCATCGGGTCACGGGGCACCACGAACGCGGTGTCGGCCCTGAGTACGCCGTCCGGAGTGACCACGTCGCACTGACCGCGGTCCACCCGCACCACGCGTCCCGGCAGGAGTCCCTGCTCGGCGAAGGGGGCGAAGGTGTCGGCCCATTCGTCGTCCCAGCCGTACGGAGCCAGCGGGTGCGACGGGGTGGAAGCCTGGGGAATGGAGAAAGACAAGGGAAACCCTTCACAAGGGCGGCCCCGGCACCGCGCGTTCAGGCGCGGAGGGAAAAGGTCAAGGTCAGCCGGTGGCCACTGGGGTGGGAACGATGCTCTTCGGGTTGTGGGCAGCGCCCACCGCAACGACAGTCATCAATGTCCTCACCTCCTGGCTCCTTGAACTGCGCACACCCTAGCCCGGGGGCGCCCGGCAGCGTCAACAGGTTTTCCGCGCGTGACCACACGGCCGTCGCTTTCGCTGCAGTTGGTGCGCAATCTCCCTCGATCAGGTGATACGCATGCACATCGACCGGTCTCGGCCCGTTAGTGTGCCGGACATGACCTCATCCAACGCCGCCACCGCCCCTTTCTCCCCCGCCCAGTTGGGCACACAGATCCTGATCGGCTGGAGCGGGTCGAATCCCGGAACAGGGCGTGAGACCGCCTTCGTGCTCACCTATTCGCTCGGCGACGGCCCGGACGGGCCGGAGGCCGGCGAGAGCGCCATGCGCACAGCCCTGAAGCGCAGCGGCCTGCGGGTGGGAGGCGAGACGCTGGACGCCTCGGATCTGCCGAACCTTCCCGTGAAGCTGCTCGTCCAGGCCGGCCAGGCAGTCGTGACGATGCCTCACTTCACGGCGCAGTGCACCGTGCCGCGTGAGTGGCAGGACGTGGCGCGGTCGGAGGGCAGGGTGCACGGGATGTTCGCCACACGCCCGTGGCCCGCGGCCGTCCCCGGGCAGCCGGTCAGCGAGGAGCTGCTGCGGTCCTTCGTGACCGACCCGGAGGTCATCAGGACCTCCGCCCACTGCCTCATGCCGGTACGCAGTCTGGGCTGACACCCCGCGCCCGGACTCCCCGCGCACAAGGCGATGCCCACCACCCCCCGTGGAGTGGTGGGCATCGTCCTGCGCGCGGACGAGTGGCCTCGAGCCGCACAGCCGAGTGCGGGCGGTCCGAAGGCGATACGCCCCGGGCCGCCCGCACTCAGTGGTGTCAGTTGTTGCCGACGCCGTTGCCCGAGAGCACCGGGATGTCGTTCAGGATGTGCGACAGCGCCTCGTCGCCCTTGGCCTGGGTGGAGTTCTCGGTGCACTGCTGGTTCTGCGGGGAGGACAGGACGTTGACGTCCTGGACCGAGATCGGGACGAACCCGAGGACCGAGCCGAGGTTGGCCTTCGCCGGCAGGGCGATGCAGGGCTTGTTGAACGAACCCTGGATGAGGCCGATCTGCGGGCTCATGTCACCGTGCGTGCTGCTGTTGCCGTAGTACTGGTCGGCGTCGTTGCCGTTGACCGACGTCGTGCCGGTGTCGTTGCCGATCGCCATGGCCGAGGGGGCCGCGGCGGCGGAAACGCCGGCGACGGAGGCGGCGACTGCCGCGGTCGCCAGAATCTTCTTCATCATGAACGTGCCCTTCTGGTATTTCTCTGTTGCCCGCCTGTCCGGAGCGCTCTGAACAACTCCGCCCGGGCGGTTTCGGTTGCGCCATTTCACTCGAACGATTTCCTCGGCCGGATCGTCGCGGAATTCGCGGAAAGCCGGCCGGTCAAATGGTGCGGCGAGAAGGGGCGGCCAGGTGCCCCCGCGAAGGATCAGCCGCCCAGCGGGAGTCCACCGATCAGCGGGCCCGCCGCCGCGGCGGCATCGGTGACCGCCTCCGCCGACTTGCTGACCGTGCCGTCCTCGTGAGCCGCTTCGGCCGTCTGCCCGACCGCGTCGACCACGGGGTTCACCACCTGGTCGGGGATCTGCGGCACGGTGGAGGTCAGCTCGTTCACGCCGGTGGTCAGGCTGATCTTGGGTGCCGTGGGTGCCGTGGCGGCGACCGCGGGAGCGGCGGCCCCGAGAGCGGCCACGGAACCTGCGACGAGGGCTACGGTCTTCGCGTACTTCACTTCTCGAATCCCTTCTCCGGCGGCATCCGCCGCCTTTGTCATGGACAACGATCAAGCGGTACACGGGGAAACTGCGAGTGGCGGGATTTTCCGTACGCGGCAAAAAGGCCCTGGAGCACCCAATGGGCTCCAGGGCCTTCTCATGACGAGCCGTCGGCTCGGTCGGCAAAGCTCAGCGGTTGATGCAGGCGTTGCCGAACGCCGGGTTGAGCGCACCGACGAGGTTCAGGGTGTTGCCGCAGATGTTGATCGGGATGTTGATCGGAACCTGCACGACGTTGCCGGAGAGGACGCCCGGGGAGTGGGCGGCGACCGCGCCGGCGCCGGAGTCGGCCATGGCCGGGGCAGCGGCACCCAGCGCCATGAGGGTTCCGGCGGCGACGGCGGCAACCTTGGTGTACTTCACTTTCGTCCCTTTCTGCAGCGGAGTTCTGGACGGACACGTCTTTCGTGCCGTACGGGCGATTCTCGGAATGCGCTCGTGACTCCGGGGCTGTAATGCGTAACAATTTGCGGGCGACATCGAAACGCTATGGAAGCTGTTTCTCGGAAAACCGCCCGATTGCTGCGGGCCCGGACCGCACGACGGAGGAGTATCGGCGGCCCGGACCGGTCGTTGTGGCGCGGTCAGCTGTTGTGCGCACCGTTGCCGGACAGAACCGGAATGTCCGACAGGATGTGCGACAGCGGCTCGTCACCCTTGGCCTGGGTGGAGTTGTCCGCGCACTGCTGGTTCTGCGGGTTGGACAGGACGTTGATGTCCTGGACCGCGATCTTGGCGAGGTGGGCCAGAGTGCCCACGTTGGCCTTGACCGGCAGGGCGATGCAGGGCTTGTTCAGCGAGCCCTGGACGAGGCTGAGCTGCGGGCTCTGGTCACCCTTGGTCTCGCTGTTCCCGAACTCCGACTCGGCACCGTTGCCGTTGATCGACGTCGTGCCCGTGTCGTCGCCGATCGCCATGGCGCTGGTCGCCGAGAGACCGAGGATGGAGGCGGCTACGGCGCCCGTAGCCAGAACCTTCTTGATCACGATGAACCCTTCTCGTACCTAGTGCCCCGCAGCGGAGCGCCCTGATCAACTCGCCGCCGGGCATTTGGTTCCCCCCGTTCGTCTTCGTTCACCCGAATGCCAGAACTTCACCGCGGGACGAACACCCGTACGTGACCCTTTCGGGTGGTTACAGAATTTCCACCGGTCTCCAAGTTTCCCCCGCAACCGTCGCGTCGTTAGGAAGTCGTCCGCGTCGATGGAATGACCGCCATCAGGGTCACCGCCCACGCGAATTTCCCGGAGAAGGGCATGTAATGCGACAGGTTCTGAATAAAAGCATGATCGTCATGGCGGCGGCGTCGGGCATCCTGACCGCCGCAGGCGGTTACGCACACGCCGACGCCTCGGCGGACGGTGTCGCCGCGAACTCGCCCGGTGTCGGCTCGGGCAACGCCGTGCAGGTCCCGGTGCACGTCCCGGTGAACCTCTGCGGCAACACCGTCAATGTGATCGCCCTGCTGAACCCGGCCTTCGGTAACAACTGCGCGAACGTCAGCTCGGGCGACAAGCACCGCGACGAGCACGGCGGTGCGTACGGGGACGAGCACGGCGACGCGTACGGGGACGACGGATACGGCCACGGCGGCTCCGGCGCGAGCGCCGACGGCAAGGCCGTCGGATCGCCGGGCGTCCTCTCCGGCAACCTGGTCCAGGCTCCGGTGGATATCCCGGTGAACGCCTGTGGCAACAGCGTCGATCTCGTCGGTGCGCTGAACCCCGCCTTCGGCAACTCCTGCGTGAACGAGAGTGGTTACGAGCACGAGTACCCGCCGGTCGAGCCGCCGGTGGTCGAGCCGCCCACCGTCGAGCCCCCGACCGTCCAGCCGCCCACCTCGAAGCCGCCGGTCGAGCCGCCGGTCTCCGAGCCCCCGGCCCAGGAGCCCCCCGCCCAGGAGCCGCCGGCCGGCAACCCCGGCCCGAACACGCCTGACACGCAGCTGGCCCAGACCGGTGCCGCTGACATCGGCCTGGCCGCCGGCGCGAGCGCGGGGCTGCTGCTGGCAGGCGCGGTGCTCATGCGCCGCACCCGCGGTTCCCGCGACTAGTCCGGGACATGCACAAGGGCCGCCCCGCAGCATCTGTGCTGCGGGGCGGCCCTTGTGCATGTCCGGGAAGCGGTGTCAGACGCGGGACAGGCCCGCCCGGTCCAGGTATGCGGCGATCACGGTGGTCTCCGCGGCATCCAGCCGGCGCATCGGCGGGCTCATCACGTTGGTCGCGATGACGCCCCGCAGCATCAGGGCCGTCTTGAAGGCGCCCAGTCCGGCCGCCGTCGCCGAAGCGGTACCGGGTGCGGCGGCCCCGACGATGTCGAACAGCGAGACGAGCCGGTCCTGTTCGGCCGTGGCGGCGGCCCAGTCCCCCCGTCCGGCAGCCTGGTGCAGCCGCACGTAGCCGTGCGGGTCCACATTGCCCAGTCCGGGCACCGACCCGTCCGCCCCGCTCAGCATCATGGCGTCGACCACCAGTTCATGACCGGTCAGGACCGAGAAGCCGTGGAGCTCCCGTGCTCCGATGGCGAGCCGGCGGAACGATCCGTCGTCCCCGCTGGAGTCCTTCACACCGGCGAGGACCCCGTCCGCGGCGAGCGGGAGCAGCAGCTCCGGGTCCAGCTTGCTGTGGACGCACACCGGTACGTCGTACGCGAGGAGCGGAAGGTCCACGGCTGCCGCGATGTCCCGGAAGTGGCGGTCGATCTCCGAGGGATGGGTCCGGGTGTAGAAGGGCGCGGTGACGACGACCGCGTCGGCACCGAGTCCGGCCGCGGCCAGGGCCCGCTCGATGGCCCGGTTGGTGGTGGTCTCGATGGCGCCGACGAGGACCGGTACCTGCCCCGCGGCGGCCGAGGTGATCACCTTGATGACCTCGTCCTGCTGCGCGGGCGTCAGGTAGGCGGTCTCGCCGGAGCTGCCGAGGGCGAAGAGTCCGCTGACGCCCCCGTCGAGGAGGTGGCCGACGACCCGCTCCAGGGAGGCCGTGTCCAGTTCGCCGTCCGCGGTGAGCGGAGTGACGACGGGCGGGATGACACCGGAGTACGGGGCGGTGCGGGTGGTCATGCGGTGCTCCTTGCGGGCGGTACGGGGATCGGTTCCGCGGCCGGGGACGACGTGGCGGGCTGGGGATGGACGCAGTGCCAGCGGTGTTCGCCGGGCCCTGAGCTCTCCGCCGGGAAGGCCGTGGCGCACGCATCGTCGGCCTTCCAGCAGCGGGTGCTGAACGGACAGCCGGGCGGCGGGTTGGTGGCCGAGGGCACCGGGCCGGTGAGCACGATGCGCTGCGTCGCCTCGAGCAGGCTGGGTGTGGCGGAGAGCAGCGCCTCGGTGTACGGGTGTCTGGGGGCCTCAGCGACCTCGGCGGCCCGGCCCTCCTCGACGATGCGGCCGAGGTAGAGGACGGCGATGCGGTCGGCGAGGTAGCGCACCGTCTGGATGTCGTGCGAGATGAACACCATGCCGAGTCCCAGGCGTTCACGGAGGTCGACGAGGAGGTTGAGGACCTGGGCGCGTACGGAGACGTCGAGTGCGGAGGTCGGTTCGTCGGCGACGATCAGTTCGGGTTCGAGGGCCAGGGCGCGGGCGATCGCGACCCGCTGCCGCTGGCCGCCGGAGAGCTGTCCGGGCAGGGCGGCGAGGGTGTGGCCGGGCAGACCGACCAGGTCGAGCAGTTCCTCGACGCGCGCCTCGCGTGCCTCCCGGGTGCCGCGCCTGTGCACGTCCAGCGGGTCGCGCAGGATCTGGCGGACCGGGAGTCGCGGGTTGAGCGCGGTGGAGGGGTCCTGGAAGACGACGCCCACGGCCGATCCGAAGTCGTTGCGCCGCTCGGCGCCCGGCATCTCCCAGAGATTCCGGCCGTGGAAGAGGACCTCACCCTCGGTGGGCTTCTGCAGTCCGGTCAGCACCCGGGCGAGCGTGGACTTGCCGCAGCCCGACTCCCCCACCAGGCCCACGATCTCGCCGCGCTCGACCTCCAGCGTGGCGTCGGTGAGCGCGTGGACGGCGTCGCGGCGGAAGAGCCCTCCGCTGCGTGCCTTGTGGCGTACGTGGACGTTGTCGAGCCTGATCACAGGGCGCTCCCTTCCAGCTGTTGCGCGACGGCCCCGGCCGGGTGGTGGCAGGCGAAGCCGTGGTCCGTGGTGGTGCCACGCCCTGTGAGCGCCGGTGCCGTGCCGCGGCAGAGATCGCTCACGGCGGCGCACCTCCCCGCGAATCGGCATCCCTCACCGAAGCCCTGGGGGGCGGGCACGACTCCGCGGATCTGGTGCAGCCGGTCGGCCCCCGCCTCCAGGGAGACGACGGACCCGAGCAGGCCCCGGCTGTAGTGGTGGGCGGGGTCGGTGAGGACGGAGCGGGTGTCGCCGACCTCGGCCAGGCGGCCCGCGTACATCACGGCGACCCGGTGCGCGAGGTCGCCGACCAGTGCGAGGTCGTGGGAGACCAGCACCATGGCGAAGCCGAGTTCGTCACGCAGCTTGATGAGCAGTTCGACGACCTGGGCCTGGACGGTGACGTCGAGTGCGGTGGTGGGCTCGTCCGCGATCAGGAGGCGGGGACTGCGGGACAGGGCCATGGCGATGAGGACGCGCTGGCGCTGGCCACCGGAGAGTTCGTGCGGGTAGCTGCGCAGGGTGCGTTCGGGCGAGAGGCCGACGAGTTCGAGGAGTTCGGCCGGGGTCTTCGTGCCGCCGCGCGAGGTCAGCTGCTTGAGCTGGGTTCCGACGAGTACGGACGGGTTGAGGGAGGAGAGCGCGTCCTGGTAGACCATGGCGATCTCGGGGCCCATCAGGGCGCGGCGCTCCTTGGGCGAGAGCTTCAGCAGGTCCTCGCCGCGGTAGAGGATCTCGCCGCTGACTTCGGCGTTGCGGGCGAGGAGCCCCATGACCGCGAGGCTGGTGATGGACTTGCCGCACCCGGACTCGCCGACCAGACCGAGTGTCTCGCCCGCGTGGACGGTGAAGTTCAGCTTGTCGACGACGGCGATGTCGCCGTATCGGTCGGGGAAGCGGATGGCCAGGTCGCGTACGACGAGGAGTTCGCCGGCGTCCTCGGGTAGCGGCGTGACGGCGGGTCCGGTCGCGTCGATGTGCCGGGCGAGCTTGGCGAGGGCGGCGTCGATGTCGACGGTGGAGGCGGCCTCGACCGGGTCCGGTGCCGTGGTGGTGACGGGGGCGGCGGCGGCGCGGGCGCTCCTGGGCGCTGCGGAGGCGTCGGTGAGGCCCTCGGAGAGGATGTTGAGCGCGAGGACGGTGACCAGCAGGGCGAGGCCGGGGAAGAAGGTGGCCCACCAGCCGCCGGCGAGGAGGATCTGCCGCCCGTAGGCGAGGACGCTGCCCCAGCTGGGGTCGGGGTCCTGCACACCGGCCCCGATGAAGGAGAGGCTGGCCTCGAAGATGATGGCCTCGGCGACCATGACGGTCGCGAACACCATGACCGGGGCCATGCAGTTGACGGCGACGTGGCGGAGCACGATGTAGCCGCGCCGGGCCCCGATGACCTTCTCGGCGGCGACGTAGTCCTCTCCGTACTGGGCCAGGACGTTGGCCCGTACGACGCGGGCGAGGGAGGGGGTGTAGACGAAGGCGATGGTGAAGATGATCACCGGGATGCTTGTGCCGAACACCGCGACGAGGACGGCCGCGAGCGCGATCGGCGGGAAGGACATGACGATGTCGAGGGTGCGCATGACGGACTCGTCGCCGAGCTTGCGCGAAGTGGCGGCGAGCGAGCCGAGGACGGAGCCGGCGACCAGGGCGACGGCGGTCGCGCCGAGGCCGATGACCAGCGAGTAGCGCGAGCCGTGCACCACACGGGCGAAGACGTCGCGTCCAGCACGGTCGGTGCCGAACCAGTGGTCCGGGCCGGGGGCCTGGACGGGGGTTCCGGTGGTCAGCGGGTCCTGGGTGAGCAGGGGGGCGAGTACGGCGCCGAGGACGACGACGATCAGCACGCCGAGGGCGACGCGGGAGGTGACCGGGAGGGCGCGGAAGGCGATGCCCGGTCGGGAGAGCTTGGTGGCCAGACGGCCGGTGGCGAACATGTCACACCGTCCTGATGCGCGGGTTGACCAGCAGGTAGAGCAGGTCGACGATGACGTTGACCACCAGGAACGCGATGGCGATGGTCAGTACGGTGCCCTGGACCAGGGCGACGTCGCCGCCGGTGACACCTTCGAGGATGAGCTTGCCCATGCCGGGCAGGTCGAAGATCGCTTCGATGACGACGGCTCCGCTGAGCAGGTAGCCGACCTTGACCCCGAGCACGGTGAGCGGGGTGACGAGCGCGTTGCGCAGCACCGAGCGGATCACCAGGAAGACCGGCAGGCCGTTGCCCTGTGCGGTGCGGACGTAGTCGCGGTCGAGCTCGGCGACCATCGAGGTGCGTACGAGCCTGGCGAGCGACGCCGCGACGGGCACCGCGAGCGAGACGGCCGGCAGGACCATGGTGGTGAGCCAGCCGCCGAACGAGTCGGCGGGGTTGGTGTATCCGCCGGTCGGGAAGATCCGGGTGTTCAGCGCGAACTGCTGGATGAGCAGGACGCCGAGCCAGAACGACGGGATGGCGACCCCGGCCATGGACAGGATCCGGAAGAGCTGGTCGGGCCAGCGGTCGCGGTACACGGCGCCCAGGACGCCACCGACGACGGCGAGGACGACAGCGAGGAGCAGCCCGAGGAAGGTGAGCTGGAGGGTGAGCGGGAAGGCCGCGGTGATCCGGTCGATCACGGGCTGGCTCGGCGGGACGGTCATCCCGAGGTCGAAGTGGAGCAGTTGGCCGAGGAAGTCGAAGTAGCGCACGGGCAGTGGGTCGTTGAGCCCGTTGGCCTCGGCGAAGGCCGCGCGGGCCTCGGGGGTGGCGCTCTCCCCGAGCGCGTTGAAGGCCGGGTCGACCGGCGAGAACTGCAGCACCACGAAGACCAGCAGCGCGATGCCGAGGATCATCACCGGCATCATCGCGACGCGGCGCAGCGCGAGCCGGAGAAAAGCAACCATCGTCGGGTTCCTTGCGATCGGGCGGACGGCGGGTCCGGGCCGCCGGGGTGGGCGGCCCGGACCGGTGTACCGG
>NZ_JBHWZS010000312.1:0-10236 GCF_042728155.1 Streptomyces sp. NPDC060209 | reverse complement strand
TCGTTAATCTGGTCTTATGTACTTCACGGACCGTGGCATCGAGGAACTGGCGAAGCGGCGCGGCGAGGAGGAGGTCACCTTCGAGTGGCTCGCCGAGCAACTCCGCACGTTCGTCGACCTCAACCCCGACTTCGAGGTCCCCGTCGAGCGCCTCGCGACCTGGCTGGCACGGCTGGACGACGACGAGGACGAGTAGGCGGTCGGCCGGTCACCGTCCGGGGCTTCCTCCGCCCCCGCTCCTGAAGCGGTTGTACGCGAGCCCGAGCAGGCCCTGCACGAGGAGGACCAGGCCCGCGGCGATCCAGCCGCCGCTGCGCCGACGGGCTCCCCACAGGGTCAGCGGCAGTCCCGCGGCGACCTGTGCCGTGGCCACCGCGCGGGCTTTCGGGCCGAGCAGCCAGGGGCCGAGGCTGCCGCTCTCGACGGCGTCGAGTTCCACGCGCACGGCATCGCGCCAGCCCGCCCATTCGATCTGTTCCGCTTCCGGATGGATCCCGGCGACGGAACGCAGCCGGTCGGCGGGCTCGCCGGGTGTGAGTCCTGGCGGCATGTCCACCCCGGCCCGGGTGAGTACGGCGAGCAGCCCGCGCAGTCTGGCGTCGGCGTCCCTCCCCGGCTCCGGCTGGGTGAGGGCCTCCAGCTCCTGGACGTCCAGGACGGGGTCGAGGCCCAGCCGGATGGCGGACGTCCGCATGGCTTCCTCCTCGGCGGCCGGGGTGCCGTCGGCGAGCCAGATGTAGCCGACCGGGCGGCGGAAACCCGAGGCGAGGGTGTATCCGGACCGGTCGTCGTCCCACCACAGGGCGAGCACCGGCCAGGTGGAGCCCACGGCGAGGGCGGTGGCCCAGCCGCCGACCACGCGGTCGACGGGCTCGGCGCCCCCGTCGGCCGGTGCTTCTCCGCCGCCCCCGTCGGCCGGTGTTCCTCCGTCGCCCCCGTGGCCGTCCTTGCGCCAGGGCTTCCCCTCGGGCACGAGCACGCTCCAGCCGTCCCCGGCGGGCACGAGCAGCATGCGCTCCTGCAGGAGATGGGCCACGGGCCGTACGGCCTCGGGGTCGGCCCGGCACAGAAGCAGGGCGCCCACAGATGTCGCGGTCATGGCCCACACGCTAGGCCAATTTGCTCAGGTATGAACCATTTGGGCACTCAGTCGCTTCCTCGCGAGCACCCTTTCGATTCCCCCTTGACTTCTCCGATCCGCGATATATCGTGTTATCGAGAAGACGCGATATGTTGCGTCGCGCCACCCAGTGGGAGGTCAGATCCATGCCTGAGTCGACGTGGACCGTCGCCGAGCCCCGGAAGCTCACGTTCGACGACCCCGTGACAGCACTCAACGTGCGCATTGTCGACGGCATGATCAATGTCGTCGGCACCG
Organism: Streptomyces sp. NPDC060209; assembly: GCF_042728155.1. Lineage (NCBI taxonomy): Bacteria > Bacillati > Actinomycetota > Actinomycetes > Kitasatosporales > Streptomycetaceae > Streptomyces > Streptomyces sp. NPDC060209. The sequence goes on along the minus strand of NZ_JBHWZS010000312.1, from coordinate 8,858 downwards.
ACGAACCGACCGCCCGGCTGGAGGTCTCCGCGATCGACGGGCCGCCGCTGGTCGTGACCCTGGAGGGCGGCACGCTCACCGTCACCTACGAGGATCTGCCGTGGCAGGGCCTCCTCACCTGGCTGGACCGCAGGAGTCCGCGCCGCAGTGCCGCGGTCTCGCTCGTCGTGCCCGTCGGCGCGACGGTGGAGGTCGGCGTGATCGGTGCCGAGGCGGTCGTCTCGGGAATCCGTGGGCGCACCGAGCTGCGGGGCATCTCCGGCGACACCACCCTTGTGGGGCTCTCCGGTGCCGTCCGGGCCGAGACCGTATCCGGCAGCCTGGAGGCCCAGACGGTCACCGGCGATCTCCGCTTCCAGTCCGTGTCGGGTGATCTGACGGTCATGGAGGGCGCCGGCACCTCGGTCCGGGCGGAGTCCGTCACCGGCCACATGGTGCTCGACCTCGACACCTCACCGAAGCCGACGGACATCAGACTGACCTCGGTGTCCGGCGAGATCGCCATCCGGCTGCCGCACCCGGCGGACGCGAAGGTCGAGGCGAACACCGCGAGCGGTACCGTCTCCAACGCCTTCGAGGACCTGCGCGTGGGCGGCCAGTGGGGTGCGAAGAAGATCACCGGCACGCTGGGCGCGGGCACGGGGAAGCTGAAGGCGACCACGGTCTCGGGTTCGATAGCCCTGTTGCGCCGGCCCCCCGCCCAGGACAACGCGCATGACGCCGAGCCGACCGGAAAGGTGCTCTGACATGGCCCCCGTATTCGCCCATGGCCGCTTGCGCCTGTACCTCCTCAAGCTGCTGGACGAAGCCCCCCGCCACGGCTACGAGGTGATCCGGCTCCTGGAGGAGCGCTTCCAGGGGCTGTACGCACCGTCGGCCGGCACGGTGTATCCGCGACTGGCCAAGCTGGAGGCCGAGGGCCTGGTCACCCATGCCACCGAGGGCGGCCGCAAGGTCTACTCCATCACCGACGCAGGGCGGGCCGAGCTGGCGGGCCGGGGCGGCGAACTGGCCGATCTGGAGCTGGAGATCCGCGAGTCCGTCTCCGAGCTGGCCGCCGAGATCCGCGACGACGTGCGGGGCGCGGCCGGCCAGCTCCGCAGCGAGATGCGCGCGGCGGCATCCGAGTCCCGCCACACCTCCGGCGGAGGCCGGAGCGGCTGGGACCCCGGACTCGGGGACAAGGAGGCCTGGCGCATGGCGAAGGAGGAGCTGCGCAAGGCCAAGCAGGAGTGGAAGGAACAGGCCCGCAGGGCGAAGGACGAGTCCCGCAAGGCCCGCGAGGACGCGGAACAGGCCCGCCGGCAGGCCCAGGAGGCTCACGAGAAGGCGCGGGAGCAGATGCAGAACGCCGCGCGCCAGGTCCAGGAGCACTTCGCGCGGGGCGACTGGCCCGCGGGTGTGCGGGATGGACTGGCCGAGATCACCGGCCAGCTCGGCGGCTTCGCCAGGACCGGCACCTGGCCCTCGTACAGCCGCCCGGCACCCGAGGAGCCGGACATCGAGTGGGCCTCCGACACCACGGCCACCGGCGATCCGGCCCGTGACCTGGACCGTCTGCTGGACCGCTTCCGGGACGAGATCCGTGACGCCGCCCGGGACCGTGGCGTCACCGAGGCCCAGCTCTCGGCGGCCCGCAGCCACCTGGCCACAGCCGCGACACAGATCGACTCGCTGCTGCGCGGAACGGCCGACGAGGCGAAGGGCACCTCCGGCACGTCCTGAACCTGCCGCGCGCCGCCCGGCCGTGCACCCCCGGCCGGGCGGCGGGCGCCCGATCAGCTCGCCGCGGCGGCCCTGCCCTCCCCGCCGTCTCCGTACAGCGCACGCTCCACCGTCGCATAGGTCGCACCGTTCTCTGCGAGCACATCGGCGACGACGCCGGGGCAGGCGGTCAGCGCAAGCAGCAGGTGCTCCTCGCCGATGAAACGGTCGTGCCGGCCGAGGGCGATGCGCAGGGACTTCTCCAGGATGCCCTTGGCACCGCCTGTGAAGGAGCGGCGCCCGGACCACCGTCGGCGGTTCCCGCGATCGCCTGCCAGGACGCCTTCGCCGTGGGCGTCCTCGATCCGGGCCACGATCTCGGTGACGTCGATCCCGATACCGGCGAGCGCTTCCTCGTCGGACTTGGTGAGCCCGCCACGGCGGCGGGCCTCCGCGAACGCCGCCTCCACAGAGTCGCGTCGGTCGGTGAGTCCGAGGGCGGCGACGGCGAAGGAGGCCCGGCTCCCCTTCTGGTCCAGCAGGGAGAGCAGCAGGTGCTCCTCGGTGATGGAGTCCGCCCCGGCCCGCTCGGCGTGGGTCACCGCGCCGGTCACGGCGGCCCGGGCGCCCTTGGTGAATCGCTCGAACATCAATGCCTCCCGTACTTCTTGTGCACGGCCTGCCTGCTGACACCCAGCTCGGCGGCGATCTCCTGCCACGACCATCCCTGGACGCGGGCGCTTCTCACCTGGACGGCTTCGAGTTGCTCGAGCAGCCTTCGCAGCGCGGCGACGGCCCGCAGCCCGACACGCGGGTCACGGTCACCGGCACGCGCGGCGAGGTCCGTTGCTTCGGTCATGATGTCAACTTACGTTGACACTCGGGCGCCTGTCAACCATCGTTGACATCATCGGTGGCGAGGCGGGCGTGGCGCTCGACGTCGTACCGGGTGTCCCCGTAGCGGAGCTTCTTCCGCTCGATGCCCTCGGCGCCGAAGCCGGCCCGCAGGGCCACGGCGCAGGAGGCCGGGTTGTTCGTCCTGTGTCCGAGCTCCAGCCGGTGGAGCCCCAGGCCGTCGAAGGCCCAGCGGGCCAGAGTCCGCAGGCCCGCGGTGGCGACACCTGTCCCGCGAGCCGCTTCGGTGGTCCAGTACGAGACCCAGGCGGTGTTGTGGACATGATTCACCGCAGTCACGGCCACCGACCCGAGCGCGGCACCCTCACGGAGGACGGCCCACGTGTATCCGCTTCCGGCCTCCCGCTCGCTCTCCCGGCCGGCGATCCATTCCAGCGCCTCCGCGGTGGTCGTGACGGGCCGGCCCGCCTGCCGTGCCATCTCCGGAGGTGCGAAGGCGCGGAGCACCGTCGTGGCGTCGTCCGACCGCCAGGGCCGCAGCAGCAGCCCTTCCGGCGTCAGCAGTTCCACGGCCGACCTCACGAGGTGGTGAGTACGATCTTCCCGAAGAGATCACCGGTGGCGAGCCGCTCGAAGCCCTCGCGGGCCCGGTCCAGGGGCAGGGTCTCGTCGATGACGGGCCGCACACCGGTTGCCGCGCAGAAGGACAGCAGGTCTTCCAGTTCGTCCTTGGAGCCCATCGTGGAGCCGACGATCTTGAGTTCCAGGAAGAAGATCCGGGTCAGCTCGGCGTGCGTGGGCCGGTCCCCGCTGGTGGCACCCGAGATGACCAGGGTGCCGCCGGGCCGCAGCGACTTGACCGAGTGGGACCAGGTCGCCGCTCCGACGGTCTCGATGACGGCGTCGACACGCTTCGGCAGCCGGGCACCGGGCTCGTAGGACTCGATCGCCCCCAGTTCGACGGCCCGCTTGCGCTTGGCCTCGTCACGACTGGTGGCGAACATCCGGAGCCCGGCGGCCTTGCCGAGCACGATCGCGGCGGTGGCCACACCGCCGCCCGCGCCCTGCACGAGGACGGAGTCGCCGGGCCGCACGCCGGCGTTGGTGAACAGCATCCGGTATGCCGTCAGCCAGGCGGTCGGCAGGCAGGCGGCCTCCTCGAAGGTGAGTTCCTTCGGCTTGGGCAGGACGTTCCAGCTGGGAACGGTGACCTGCTCGGCGAACGTGCCCTGGTAGCGCTCGGTGAGGATGGAGCGCGGCTCGTCCGGGCCGACGCCGTGTCCCGTCTGGCCGATGACGGAGTGCAGGACGACCTCGTTGCCGTCCTGGTCGATGCCCGCGGCGTCGCAGCCGAGGATCATGGGCAGCTTGTCCTCGGCGAGGCCCACTCCCCGCAGGGACCAGAGGTCGTGATGGTTGAGCGATGCGGCCCTGACCCGGACGGTGGTCCACCCGGACCGCGCCTCCGGGGCCGGGCGTTCGCCCAGCTCGAGTCCTTCGAGGGGCCGGTCACGGTCGATGCGGGCTGCGTAGGCGGCGAACATGGCCACGACGATAGGCCGTGACGCGCCGTGACGTAAGCGTTCGAAGGTGTGACACACACCCCAGCCCACCGGTGGGCGAGGGGCTCTGTGAGTCCGGACCGCCGGTCGTGTCCCCGGACGTAATCCGGGGACGATCGACGGGCCCGGGGGCGGAGCCCCCGGTTCGGAGCGGGGCGGGCCGGTGGACGGACCGCGAACCACTGACGGCTCAGCGGCGCACCACCCCGCCCCGTCCGGCGTCAGCGTCGCGCGACGCCCTCGGCACGGGCGGCCGCGGCCACCGCGGCGGTGACAGCGGGAGCGACCCGCTCGTCGAACGGTGACGGAATCACGTAGTCCGCGGCCAGCTCGTCACCGACGACATCCGCCAGCGCGTTCGCCGCCGCGATCTTCATGCCCTCGGTGATCCGGGAGGCCCGCACCTGCAGCGCGCCCGCGAAGATACCGGGGAACGCCAGCACGTTGTTGATCTGGTTCGGGTAGTCCGACCGTCCGGTCGCCACCACGGCCGCGTACTTGTGCGCGACGTCGGGGTGGACCTCGGGGTCCGGGTTGGCCATGGCGAACACGAACGCGCCGGGCGCCATCGAGGCCACGGCCGGCTCGGGGACCGTACCGCCGGAGACTCCGATGAAGACGTCGGCGCCGGCCAGCGCCGTCTCCAGGGAGCCGGTGATGCCCGCCCGGTTGGTGAGCTCCGCCAGCTCGCGCTTGACGTCCGTGAGGTCGTCACGGTCGCCGCTGACGATGCCCTTCCGGTCGGCGACGGCGACGTCACCGATGCCGGCCTCCAGCAGGAACTTCGCGATGGCCACGCCCGCCGCTCCTGCGCCGGAGATGACGGCGCGCAGGTCACCGAGCGTCCGGCCGGACAGCTTCGCCGCGTTGCGCAGCGCCGCGAGGGTCACCACGGCCGTGCCGTGCTGGTCGTCGTGGAAGACCGGGATGTCGAGACGCTCCTGGAGCTTGCGCTCGATCTCGAAGCACCGGGGCGCCGAGATGTCCTCCAGGTTCACCCCGCCGAAGGACGGCGCGAGGCGCACGACGGTGTCGACGATCTCGTCCGCGTCGGTCGTGGCGAGCGCGATCGGCACCGCGTCGACCCCGCCGAACTGCTTGAAGAGAATCGCTTTGCCCTCCATCACCGGGAGGGATGCCTCGGGGCCGATGTCCCCCAGGCCGAGGACGGCGGTGCCGTCCGTCACGACGGCCACGACCTGCGACTTCCAGGTGTAGTCGTGGACGAGCTCGGGATGCTCGGCGATGGCGCTGCACACCTTGGCCACGCCGGGCGTGTACGCGAGGGACAGGTCGTCCTTGTCGCGGATCGGAACGGTGGCCTGCACGGCCATCTTCCCGCCGCGGTGGAGGGCGAAGGCCGGATCGAAGGGCTCGTCCGCACTGCTGAGCCCTGCCGCACCGGCCGTGCCGTGCGTCTTGCTGTCGCTGCGAGGATTGACGATCTCCGCTGCCATTGTGTTGACCCCTTAAGTCTTCATCATTTGAGGGTGGCCACTCCTGGTTGAGGAGGGGTGGGCGGGCACCGCGTACGTTCCCGGCACTGAGCGGTTGGACCGCTCCGGCAGGGGAGGCACATACGCGCGGGCGCGCCGCACACGCGCCCTGAGCCCCGGATGAGGGGTGTAAAGGTCTTTCTTACCGGACGGACCGGGCCTCTTACGAGTCGGCATCGACTCGGTGACATGACTCATAGCCGAATATCTGGACAAGTCCACTAAGGGCTACAAAGGCCGTCCGTAGGTCGAGACGCACCGGAGATTCTCCGGAAGGGCGCGCACTTTCCAGCAGATGGTCCGGCCTTGCGGCACCGGCCCGTTGAGGTTCGGGGGTCGCCCGTTACCCGATTTTGACATGACCGGCCCCCTGATTGGGTGAGTCCGAATGGCAAGATGCCCTAATCACACGAGGTGGCGACACTCGAAGGTGCGTGCGTGCCCACCTGACCAGCATTCCCTCACCGCCGGAGGATTCCGATCATGACCGCAAGCACCCTCTGTCGTACGACCGCGAAGTCCCGGATTGCCGCGGTCTGCGCAGTCGCGGTCGCCGGCACCCTGCTGCTGACCGCCTGTGGCGACCAGACCGACAGCGGTTCGACGAAGGCCGGTGACGGCACGAGCGAGAACAGCGCCCCGCTCTTCGGCAAGCTCCCGGAGAAGTACCAGAAGTCCGGCGTCATCAAGGTCGGCACGAATGCCGAGTACGCCCCGATGGAGTCCGTCGAGAACGGCACGATCGTCGGTGTGGACCCCGACCTCGCAGCGGCCCTCGGTAAGCAGCTCGGCGTGAAGTTCGAGTTCACCTCCGGCTCCTTCGACGGCCTGATCACCGCTCTCAACACCGGCCGCCACGACATAGCCATGTCGTCCATCACGGACAACAAGCAGCGCCAGGAGGGCCTGGACGACAGCGGCAAGAAGCTCGGCAAGGGCGTCGACTTCGTCGACTACTTCCTGGCCGGTACCGCCGTCTACACCAAGAAGGGCAACCCCGAGGGCATCAAGTCCATCGAGGACCTGTGCGGCAAGGGCGCGGCGGTCCAGCGCGGCACCACGTACGAGAAGGCCCTGGAGAAGCAGTCGAAGGCCTGCACGGACGGCGGCAAGAAGGCCGTCGACATCCAGTCCTTCGAGAACGACACCGAGGCCCAGACCCGTGTGAAGTCGGGCGGCGCCGTCGCCGGTGTCAACGACTACCCGGTCGCCCTCGACCTGGCCCGCAAGGCCAACGGCGGCAAGGACTTCGAGGTCGTCGGCGAGCAGGTCGACGCCGGCCCGTTCGGTATCGCCGTGAACAAGGACAACACCGAGCTGCGTGACGTCCTCAAGGAGGCCGTGGACGCGATCATCGCCGACGGTTCCTACCAGAAGGTGCTCGACAAGTGGGGCGCCGGCACCGGCGCGATCGACAAGGCCGCCGTCAACGGCGGCAAGTGACCGGCGCACCACCGAAGGGCAGTCACCGTGACTGACAAGCTCGACAAGGTGCCCGGCGGCCCATCGGTCGCCGCCGCACCCGTCTCCAAGGCCACTACCGTCGCACCGGAGACCATCAAGGCCATCCCCGTCCGGCACTTCGGCCGCTGGATCAGCGGCGTGGTCGTGATCGCGCTGCTGGCGGCTCTGGTCTACGCCTTCTCCCAGGGCAACATCCAGTGGCAGGCGGTCCAGGACAAGCTGTTCGACGACACCGTCCTGGCAGGGGCGGGCCGCACGCTGATGATCAGTGTGCTCGCCATGGTCCTCGGTGTGATCCTGGGTGTGGTGCTCGCCGTCATGCGGCTCTCCAGGAACCCGGTGACCAGCTGGGTCGCCTGGCTCTACATCTGGTTCTTCCGCGGCACTCCGGTCTACGTGCAGCTGCTGCTCTGGTTCAACCTGGCCCTGATCTTCCCGGTCCTCAACATCCCGTTCATCTACAAGGACGAGATGACCGATGTGATGACGCCGTTCATGTGCGCCCTGCTGGGGCTCGCCCTCAACGAGGCCGCGTACATGGCGGAGATCGTCCGGGCAGGCATCCAGTCGGTGGACGAGGGCCAGACCGAGGCCTCGCACGCACTCGGCATGACCCAGGCGAAGACCATGCGGCGTGTGGTGCTTCCGCAGGCACTGCGGGTGATCATCCCGCCGACCGGCAACGAGTTCATCAACATGCTGAAGACCTCGTCCCTGGTCTACGCGGTCACCTACAACGAACTGCTGCGCTCCACGTCGCAGATCGGCTCGACCAGCTACGCCGTGATGGAGATGCTCTTCGTCGCCTCGATCTGGTACATCGTGATGACCAGCGTGTTCAGCGTGGGCCAGTACTACCTGGAGCGCCGCTACGCCCGGGGTACCCTGCGCAGCCTGCCGCTCACCCCGCTCCAGCGGATCAAGGTCAATCTCGCCTCCTTCAGCAACCGTCCCTCGGGGGGTGTTTCCGCATGACCGCCATGGTGAAGGCCGAGGGTGTACACAAGTCCTTCGGCGCCGCGCACATCCTCAAGGGCATAGACCTGGAGGTCGCCCCGCGTGAGGTCTTCTGCCTGATCGGCCCGTCCGGTTCCGGCAAGTCGACGTTCCTGCGGTGCATCAACCACCTGGAGCAGATCAACGCCGGTCGGCTGTCCGTCGACGGCGACCTGGTCGGCTACCGGCAGAAGGGCGACAAGCTCTACGAGCTCAAGGACAGCGAAGTCGCGCTGCAGCGCCGGGACATCGGCATGGTCTTCCAGCGCTTCAACCTGTTCCCGCACATGACGGCCCTCGAGAACGTCATGGAGGCGCCGATCCAGGTCAAGGGCGAGGCCAAGGCCGTCGCCCGTGCCCGTGCGGAGCGGCTGCTGGACCGGGTCGGCCTGTCCGACAAGGCGAAGAGCTACCCGTCCCAGCTCTCCGGCGGACAGCAGCAGCGTGTGGCCATCGCCCGCGCCCTGGCCATGGAGCCGAAGCTGATGCTCTTCGACGAGCCGACGTCGGCCCTCGACCCCGAGCTGGTCGGCGACGTCCTGGACGTCATGCGCGGTCTCGCGGAGGACGGCATGACGATGATCGTCGTCACCCACGAGATGGGCTTCGCCCGCGAGGTCGGCGACGCGCTGGTCTTCATGGACGACGGCGTCGTGGTCGAGTCCGGCCACCCGCGCGACGTCCTGACGAACCCGCAGCACGACCGGACGAAGTCCTTCCTGTCGAAGGTGCTGTAACAGCCTGCGTACGGCGGAGAGGGCGGTACGGACCGGTTCCGTAC
>NZ_JBHWZS010000311.1:0-10337 GCF_042728155.1 Streptomyces sp. NPDC060209 | reverse complement strand
GTGCGGGAGCACCCACCGGCCCCGGCTCGTTCCGGTTCCGCTCCGGCAACTTCCGTCACTCGGCGCTTATGGGTACGCCCGGTCTGTCACTCTGTCGGGATACGTCAGCGGCGTTTCGCGAGACTGTCAGGAGCCGCACCGTGGGGCCCATTCCCTTGCAGCGGGACATCGTCCAGCGTCCCGGCACCGTCGTCGCCGGCCCGGGCGACGATCCGCGTCCGGTCGCCCGCACGAGCCTGCCCGGAATCCCGCAGGCCTCGGCCGCGGCCCGCAGATTCGTCCGGGCAGCGCTCGCCGACTGGACGGGTCTCGGCCTGCCCTCCACCGGTGAATTCGGCGAACGGCTGACCGACGACGCGCTGACCGTGGCCAGCGAACTGGTCACCAACGCGGTCGTGCACGCCGGTACGACGGTCGAGCTGCTCATCAGGCTGGAGGACTCGGCCGGGCCCGAGCCGGCCGCGCTGGTGCTGGAGATCACCGACCACCATCCCGCCCGGTCGGTGCGCGACGGCCGTGCCGAGCGGCCCGACCCCGCCGAGTACGGCCGGGGGCTTCAGCTCGTCGCCACCCTCGCCGAATCCTGGGGCATCACCTACCGCACCGGACTCAAGACCGTCTGGGCGCGCCTCCCCGGCGACGACCGCTACGGACTGCCCGACACCCCGGCCGCCGACGACGCCACCCGCAGGCGTGGTCTGCGCGCCGGCGGGATCCTCACCCCTGCGGCCGGGCACGCCGCACGCGACGACGCGGGCTGGGCAGGGCGCGGCGGGCTCTCCTTCCTCGCCGAGGCCTCCGGCCTGCTGGCGGGCCAGCTCGACGAGGACCAAGTGGCCTCGATAGCGGGCCGGCTCCTGGTGCCACGGCTCGCCGACTGGTGTGCGATATGGCTGGAGAGCGAGGGCGGCGGCCCGGCGGCCGTTCCCAGGCTGGCGGGTGTCTGGCACAGCGACGAGGCGCGGACCGCGCTGCTGCGCCCCGCGCTGGAGAAGGAGCCGCTCCGCTTACCCGGAAGCGTCGGTACCGGCCCCGTACCCATGCCGTGGCCGGGAGGCGCCGCGGCGGCGCGCGGGGACGGGACGGGCGCCGCGCTCGCCCACCGCATCATCTCGGGCGGCCGCACCCTCGGCGCCGTCCTCGTGGGCCGCGAGGGCGCCGACCACATTCCCGACGCGGTCGCCGCCCTCCTCGCGGACTTCGTACGCCGGGTGGGCCTCGCCGTGGGCGCCGCCCGCGCCTACACCCGCCAGGCCACCATCAGCCGCATCCTGCAGCGCGGCCTGCTGCCCAGCAAGGTCGCCGAGATACCCGGAGTCACCAGTGCCCTGGTGTACGAGCCGGGGGACGACGGCGTGGTCGGAGGCGACTTCTACGACCTCTTCCCGTGCCCCGGCGGCCGCTGGTGCTTCGTGCTCGGAGACGTCCAGGGCAGCGGCCCCGAGGCCGCCGTCGTCACCGGCCTCGCCCGGCCCTGGCTGCGCCTGCTGTCCCGGGAGGGCTTCCGCGTCGGAGAGGTCCTCGACCGGCTCAACCGGCTCCTCCTGGACGACGCCATGGAGGCGGCCGAGGCCGCCGCCCTCATGGTCGCGGCGGCGGGCGGTCAGCAGCTCCAGGGCGGCGAGCAGATCCAGGACGGCTACCAGTCCCGCTTCCTCTCCCTGCTGTACGGCGACCTCGTGCCACTCCCGGACGGCGGTGTGCGCTGCACGGTGGCGAGCGCCGGCCATCCGCTCCCGCTCCTGCTGCGACCCGACGGCTCCGTACGCCCCGCCGCCGAGCCGCAGGTGCTGCTCGGAGTCGTCGAGGATGTGGCGTACGGCAGCCAGAGCTTCGACCTGGCACCGGGTGACAGCCTCCTCTGCGTCACCGACGGGGTGACGGAGCGGCGCTCGGGGCGGCTGATGTTCGACGACGGCGACGGCCTCGCGAAGGTCCTGGCGGGCTGCGCGGGGCTTCCGGCCGCCGGGATAGCCGACCGGATCAAGCGGGCCGTCCACGCCTTCGCCGAGCGCCCGCCCGACGACGACCTGGCCCTGATGGTGATCCAGGTCGACGGACACGCGGATGTGCGGGACAGCTCCGCCGGCGAGTGACAATGGACGGTATGCCTTCCGTACTGCCCGATGGTGAGCCCGTGCCCGACGACGGGGCGCTGCCCCGCCATGCCCTGGAAGGCGCCGCCGGCCGGCCGCTCGGCTTCTACCTGCACGTGCCCTACTGCGCCACCCGCTGCGGCTACTGCGACTTCAACACCTACACCGCGACCGAGCTGCGCGGTTCCGGCGGCGCCCTGGCGTCCCGGGACAACTACGCGGCCCATCTGGTCGAGGAGGTCCGCCAGGCCCGCAAGGTGCTCGGCGACGACCCCCGTCCGGTCCGCACGGTCTTCGTCGGAGGCGGTACGCCGACGCTGCTGCCCGCCGCGGACCTCGTCCGGATGCTCGCGGCGATCCGTGAGGAGTTCGGGCTGGCGGAGGACGCGGAGATCACCACGGAGGCCAATCCGGAATCCGTCGATCCGGCGTATCTCGCGGCGCTGCGGGAGGGCGGCTTCAACCGTGTCTCCTTCGGCATGCAGAGCGCCCGGCAGCACGTCCTGAAGGTCCTGGACCGTACCCACACGCCCGGCAGGCCCGAGGCCTGTGTCGCCGAGGCCCGTGAGGCCGGCTTCGAACACGTCAATCTCGACCTGATCTACGGGACACCGGGTGAGTCCGACGACGACTGGCGGGCCTCCCTGGAAGCGGCGATCGGCGCCGGGCCCGACCATGTGTCGGCGTACGCGCTGATCGTCGAGGAGGGGACCCAGCTCGCCCGCCGTATCCGACGGGGCGAGGTCCCGATGACGGACGACGACGTCCACGCCGACCGCTATCTGATCGCCGACGAGGCGATGGCGGCCGCGGGCTTCTCCTGGTACGAGGTGTCGAACTGGTCCCGTACGCCCGAGGGCCGCTGCCTGCACAACGAGCTGTACTGGCGCGGGGCCGACTGGTGGGGCGCCGGACCGGGGGCGCACAGCCACGTCGGCGGGGTGCGCTGGTGGAACGTCAAGCACCCCGGGGCCTACGCGCAGGCCCTGGCCGAGGGCCGCTCGCCCGGGGCCGGCCGCGAGGTGCTCGGCGACGAGGACCGGCGGGTCGAGCGCATTCTGCTGGAGCTGCGGCTCGTCGAGGGCTGCCCGCTTTCACTGCTCGCCCCCGCGGGCCTCGCGGCGGCCGGCCGCGCGGTGACGGACGGGCTGCTGGAGCCCGGACCTTACGGTGAGGGACGCGCGGTCCTCACACTGCGGGGCCGGCTGCTGGCCGACGCCGTGGTGCGGGACCTGGTGGACTGAGGCCCCGCACCGGCCCGTGCACCCTCGAAGGGCCGCGCAGGGGGAGGCTTCTACGGCCCCTGGAGAGCCCTCAGGGCACCGGACAGTCCGCACGGGTGAGCGCCGCCCCGCCACCCGCCGCCCGGCCGCACACGATGCGGCTCCGCGCGTCCGGCCCCGGGCGCGTGACCTCGACGACGTTCAGGCCGTGCACCTTCTGGTCGGCGTAGGGAGTCGTCCCCCGGAAGGTGATGGTCCCGGTCGGCATGTCGTGCAGGGCCACCGAGTACAGCGTCGCCCAGGTCTCCGCCGCGCTCTGCGGAGTGTCGCTGCGGGTCGCCGCGGCGTAGAGGGCCGCCGTCGCCTGGTAGGAGATGACGATCTGCCCGCTGGCGAACATCTGGTCCTCGTACGGGCGCTCCTTCGGCAGAGCGGGCAGCTGCTGCCCTTCGGGGAGCAGCGACTCCAGCGTCTTGCGGGAGTCCTCGTAGAACGCCCGGCCGCCGCCCTGGCTCATCGGCGCGAGCGCGCCGTAGTAGAGCGTGACCTTGTCCGCGAGCTTCGTCGAGTCGTCGAAACGCGCTTTGGCCAGGTCGTCGCCGGTGAAGACCGTGATGGCCTTGTCCGAGCAGCCGGCCGTCTGCCCGAGTCCGGACATCAGTGTGTTGACGTCCTCGACCCGGCCGGCGAAGTACAGGGCGTCGGGTACGCGCTCCGCCCCGCAGATCGAGTGCAGGGGCGCGTCGAGATTGGCCGATCCGCCGTCCTTGGACAAGGAGTACCGGGTGTCGGCGGCCAGGGCGAAGCCGGATTCCTTCAGCATCTCCAGGCCGACCCTGCGCTGCTCGGTGGTGTAGCGGTCCTTGTCCTCGTTGCCCACCTTCCTGGACAGGACGACGGCCTGCGGATCGTCCAGCCGGTCCGCCAGCTGGCCGGCGATCAGCCCGACGGCGTCCGCCTGCTCCTCGTCGGTCGCGGCGAGGCCGAAGTAGTTCGGGAACTCGCGGGCCAGGTCGCTGCCGGAGTTCGTGGTGTCCACCACGGGCAGTCCGGCGCGCTGGAGGAGTCCGGTGGCCTTCGCGCTGTCCGTGGTGTTCCGGCCGAGGCCCACCACGCCTACGACGGAGGAGTCCCGCCGGGCGACCTCGATGATCTTCTTGACCGCCGTCGTCTGCCGCAGCATGTCCTGGCCGCCGTTGGCCGTCAGGACCCGGAGCTTGACGGAACGATTCGCCGTGTCGTTGACGAACCGCTGGTGGAGGTAGACGCCGGTCAGCTCCTCCAAGCCCTTGCGGGTGTCCTCCTTGTTCGTGTCGGTGCCGGTGAGCGGGCCCGCGTAGACGACGGTGACGTGCGGCGCGTCCGGCTGGATCCCCGCGTTCTGCTCCCGTATCGCCTGTTCGATCCGCTCGAAGGTGACGCCCTTGCCCACCCCGTTCAGCTGCAGGGCGTTCCCCTCGGCGAAGCGCACCTCGGAGGCGGTCGCCACCCCGACGCACTCCTTGGTGCCCCCGGGACCGGCCACTCTGACCGCGTCCGTGCTGCGGCCGACGAGCGGGCCGTAGCAGTACGTCTCCTTCCAGTGCTGGCTCCACAGGAAGGTCCCCAGCAGCGCGCCGACCAGCACGAGCGTGACGGTCCTGCCCGACATCACCCACCAGGCCCAGGTCCGCCGGACCCGGTGGGTGACGAGCTGGAGATAGGCGTGCTCGTGGGTCAGCTGCTCGGTGGGGAGGGGCAGCCGCAGCACCCAGGCCAGCGACACGGCCGCCGCGGGAGCCTGGCCGACGCTCAGGTCCTCGACCCAGCTCTCGTACCGTGCGCGGGCTCCCGAGCCGGCGCCGGCGTTCGCGGGCGGCTCCGGAGGCAGCGGCGGGGTGTGCCGCATGATCCGGTCGGCCGGCAGGGAGGCCAGGAGCAGCAGCGGATCGACCTCGCTGCGCCGCGAGCGCACGTTGTTGATGGCGTTGATCAGAAGGACGCCGCCGTTGTCCTGTGTGGCCGTGGGAAGGAACACCACCGGCGGAACGGTGCGCTTGCTGCGCCGCCAGTCCAGGGCGTGCGCCCGGTAGCTGTCCAGCAGGTCCTCCAGCAGCGCCTGGACCCGCAGTTCCAGGTGGAACTGGCGCGCGTGCTCGTCGCCGGCCCCCGCGTCGGCCACCCGCTCCGCGACAGCGGCGGCCCGCGCCCGGATCACTCGCCAGGAACCGCTGGGGGAGAAACGCGACCAGCCGTCGGACGGATACGCGGTGCTCGACGCCGCCAGGGACGACGTGGTCGCGAGCCATCGGCTGGCCGGGCGCAGCCAGAGCAGCGGCGGCGCAGCCCTCGTCATCAGCCGCACGACCGCCAGGCCGAACAGGGCCGCGGCCGCCACCAGGGCGGTCAGCACCCAGCCGATCTCGCCCAGCAGCACGCTGAGCACGGCGATGAAGACGGCCCCCAGGAAGGTCTCCGGACGGACCGAGGCGCGGAGCGAGTCCCACCAGTTGTTGCGCCCCGACCGGCTGGCCCGCCAGCGCAGGCTGCCCAGCTGTTCCAGGATCCGTTCGTCGCGCTCACGGGCACCACCCCAGTCCGGCTGCGCGACGACCGTCGCAGTGGCCTGCTCGATGGCGGCGAGCAGCCGGGAGCGGGGAAAGGTGAAGGGCTTGTACTGCGAGGCGCCCCGGGTCTCCCAGGGCCGCTCGGTGAGGGTGCGGACCATGGACAGCGCCGCCTCGTACGGGGTGGCGCCGCCGGCGTCGAGGAGTTTCACCGGGACCCGGCGCAGCTGGTTCGCCCGGTGGACCTGGCAGACGATCTGCTGGACCCTGCCGTCGATCTCCGGGCCGGCGGCAGCGTCCTGTGCCTGCGCCACGACCAGGGGCATCACCGGCCGGTTGACCCGGTACTGGTCGATCAGCTGCTGCATGAGGTGGAAGACGGCGGAGGCCGCCTCGTTCTCCGCACTGTCCCGCCACACTTCGCGCGTCATCCGCCCCCGTGCCTTCCCCTGAGCCCGGCCCTGCCGTCATCCCTCAATAACGGATGGTCAGTGTGCGGCGCAGGTGTTCACGGGGATCGGTACCGGATCCTCCTCAACGGTCCCGGGACATCAGGCAGGAAGGGTGACGAAGTCGATCAATTCCTCGACACGGCCCAGAAGTTGGGGTTCCAGGTCCTTGTACGAGCCGACCTTCGAGAGGATGTGCTGCCAGGCCGCGCCCGTGTTCTCCGGCCAGCCCAGCGCACGGCACACGCCCGTCTTCCAGTCCTGGCCGCGCGGTACCACCGGCCACCCGGGGATGCCGACGGACGACGGCTTCACGGCCTCCCAGACGTCGATGTACGGATGTCCCACCACCAACACGTGCGCGTCGGTGACCTGAGCGGCGATCCGGGACTCCTTGGAACCGGGCACCAGATGGTCGACCAGGACACCGAGCCGGGCGTCCGGACCGGGCGCGAACTCCCGCACGATCGCCGGGAGGTCGTCGACGCCCTCCAGGTACTCCACCACCACGCCCTCGATGCGCAGGTCGTCGCCCCAGACCCGCTCGACGAGTTCGGCGTCGTGCCGCCCCTCCACATAGATCCGGCCCGCCCGCGCCACCCGTGCCCGCGCCCCGGGGACCGCCACCGAGCCGGAGGCCGTACGTGAGGGGCGGACCGGGCCGCCGGCCGACGGGCGCACGAGCGTGACGACCCTGCCCTCCAGCAGGAAGCCGCGCGGCTCCATCGGGAAGACCCGGTGCTTGCCGAAGCGGTCCTCCAGCGTGACCGTCGGTCCCTGGGCCGTCCTCTCGCAGCGGATCACCGCCCCGCAGAAGCCGCTGACGGCCTCCTCGACGACCAGATCGGGCTCGGCGGGTACCTCGGGGGCGGGGGCGGACTTCTTCCACGGCGGAGTCAGATCCGGCTGGTAGCTGCGCATGGCACGACGATAAACGGGGGCCCGTTCACGACACGCCGAAGCGGGCGGCCAGTTGATCACGCTGTGCCCGTACGAACGCCGCGTCCACGACCGCCCCGTGCCCCGGCACGTACAGCGCGTCCTCGCCGCCCAGCTCCAGGAGCCGGTCCAGCGCGGCCGGCCAGTGCGTGGGGACCGCGTCCCGGCCCGCCTGCGGTTCGCCGGACTCCTCGACCAGGTCGCCGCAGAGCACCACGACGGGGGAGCCCGGCACCAGCACCGCGAGATCGTGACCGCTGTGACCGGGGCCCACATTGGCCAGCAGCACCTGGAATCCGTCGCCGAGGTCGAGCGTCCACTCGCCGCTCACCTGATGCCGCGGGGCCACCAGCGCGTCCGTGGCCGCCGTGGCGTCCGCCTCACTCATTCCGTGCCGCAGCGCGTCCGCGCGGAGTTCCCCGGCCCCCCGCGCCAGCAGATCCGCCGTGCCGACCGCTCCGTAGACCTCCGCCCCGGAGAAGGCAGCGGTGCCCAGCACATGGTCGAAGTGCGGATGGCTCAGTGCGATATGCGTCACCCTCCGGCCCAGCAGGCCCTCCGCCTGGGTCCGCAGCTCGACGCCCTCCCGGAGCGTCGAACCCGTGTCGTAGAGCAGCACGCCGTCCGCCCCGGCCACCAGCGCGGCCGTCGCGTCCCAGACGGGCAGGCGTCGCCGCCCCGTACCGTTGCCCAACCGCTCCCAGCCGAACTCTTCCCAAGAGACGTCCATACGGCGACGCTATCGGCAACGACCTGCGCAGTCCCGCGACGGCATGGCCGGTCGCCCTTGCCCCGGCCCCACCCCGCCCCCGTACACTGACCGGGGGGGATTGCTGGCACTCGAACGCACAGAGTGCCAGGCAGACGCCGAAGAACCACAGCTGGAGGTGTGCGCGGTGCTCAGCGAACGCAGACTCGAAGTGCTGCGCGCCATCGTCCAGGACTATGTCGGCACCGAGGAGCCCGTCGGCTCCAAGGCGCTCACGGAGCGGCACAGCCTCGGGGTCTCCCCGGCGACTGTCCGCAACGACATGGCGGTACTGGAGGACGAGGGTTTCATCGCTCAGCCGCACACGAGTGCGGGGCGCATTCCGACGGACAAGGGCTACCGGCTCTTCGTCGACAAGCTCGCGGGCGTCAAGCCCCTGTCGTCGCCGGAGCGCCGGGCAATTCAGAATTTCCTCGACGGCGCGGTCGACCTCGACGACGTCGTGAGCCGCACGGTCCGGCTGCTCGCCCAGCTGACCAGACAGGTCGCCGTCGTGCAGTACCCCTCGCTGACCCGGTCGACGGTCCGGCACGTGGAGCTGCTGTCGCTGGCTCCGGCCCGGCTGATGCTCGTGCTGATCACGGACACGGGCCGGGTCGAACAGCGTATGATCGATTGCCCTGCACCGTTCGGTGACACGTCACTGGCCGATCTGAGGGCCCGGCTGAACAGCCGGGTCGTCGGACGACGCTTCGCGGACGTCCCGCGGCTGGTGCAGGACCTGCCGGAGTCCTTCGAATCCGAGGACCGGGGAACCGTGTCGACGGTGCTCTCCGTCCTTCTCGAGACTCTGGTCGAAGAGACGGAGGAGCGGCTGATCATCGGCGGCACCTCCAACCTCACCCGCTTCGGGCACGACTTCCCTGTGATGATCCGGCCGGTGCTGGAGGCATTGGAGGAGCAGGTCGTGCTGCTGAAGCTGCTCGGTGAGGCAACGGATTCGGGCATGACCGTACGGATCGGGCACGAGAACGCCCACGAGGGCCTCAACTCCACGTCCGTCGTCGCGGTCGGCTACGGTTCGGGCGACGAGGCAGTCGCCAAACTCGGCGTGGTCGGACCGACCCGCATGGACTACCCCGGAACGATGGGAGCGGTACGCGCAGTGGCACGTTACGTCGGACAGATCCTGGCGGAGTCGTAAGTGGCCACGGACTACTACGCCGTACTCGGCGTGCGCCGCGACGCATCTCAGGACGAGATCAAGAAGGCATTCCGTCGGCTCGCACGCGAGCTGCACCCGGATGTCAACCCGGATCCGAAGACCCAGGAGCGGTTCAAGGAGATCAACGCCGCTTACGAGGTGCTGTCGGACCCGCAGAAGAAGCAGGTCTACGACCTCGGCGGCGACCCGCTGTCCGCCTCCGGCGGCGGTGGCGCGGGCGGATTCGGACAGGGTGGCTTCGGCAACTTCTCCGACATCATGGACGCGTTCTTCGGTACGGCGTCGCAGCGCGGACCCCGTTCGCGCACCCGGCGCGGCCAGGACGCGATGATCCGCCTGGAGATCGACCTCTCCGAAGCGGCCTTCGGCACGACCAAGGACATCCAGGTCGACACCGCGGTCGTCTGTACGACCTGCAGTGGCGAGGGCGCCGCACCCGGCACCTCCGCGCAGACCTGTGACATGTGCCGCGGCCGTGGCGAGGTCTCCCAGGTCACCAGGTCCTTCCTCGGCCAGGTCATGACCTCGCGGCCCTGCCCCCAGTGCCAGGGCTTCGGCACGGTCGTGCCGACCCCGTGCCCCGAGTGCGCCGGTGACGGCCGCATCCGCTCGCGGCGCACCCTCACCGTGAAGATCCCCGCCGGTGTCGACAACGGCACCCGGATCCAGCTCGCGGGCGAGGGCGAGGTCGGCCCCGGCGGCGGCCCCGCCGGCGACCTGTACGTCGAGATCCACGAGCTGTCGCACGCCGTGTTCCAACGCCGCGGCGACGATCTGCACTGCACGGTCACCATCCCGATGACCGCCGCGGCGCTGGGCACCCAGGTGCCGCTGGAGACGCTCGACGGTCTGGAGGAGATCGACATCCGGCCGGGCACCCAGTCCGGCCAGTCGGTCCCGCTGCACGGGCGCGGCATCACGCACCTGCGCGGTGGCGGGCGCGGCGACCTGATCGTGCATGTCGAGGTCATGACCCCGACGAAGATGGATCCCGAGCAGGAGCGCCTCCTGCGGGAGCTGTCCAAGCTGCGCGGCGAGGAGCGGCCCACGGGCCAGTTCCAGCCGGGACAGCAGGGTCTCTTCTCCCGCCTGAAGGACGCCTTCAACGGTCGCTGAGCCTTGTCACAGCACCGCCCGCCGGTCCCGTACC
>NZ_JBHWZS010000310.1:0-10385 GCF_042728155.1 Streptomyces sp. NPDC060209 | reverse complement strand
GCCGACGGCTTCATCCTCGTCCCGCACCTCACCCCCGGCGGTCTGGACGACTTCGTGGACCGGGTGGTGCCGCTGCTCCAGGAGAAGGGCGTCCACCGCCCCGACTACACCGGCACCACGCTCCGCGACCACCTGGGCCTGTCCGACGCACCCCGCCCGGCCGCCTGGACCGGGCAGCCCGTGCGCGACGAGCACGACGAGAAGGAGACCTCCGCATGACCGGCACGACCGGCGCCACTGACTCGACGGGCGCCGCCGGCGCCCCGCTGCACCTCGCCGTCGCCCTCGACGGCGCGGGCTGGCACCCGGCGGCCTGGCGGGAGGAGGGCGCCAGGCCCGGTGAACTGCTCGACGCCGCGTACTGGGCCGACCTGGTCGCGGAGGCCGAGCGGGGCCTGCTCGACTTCGTCACCTTCGAGGACGCCCTCGGGCTCCAGTCCGCGGCCTTCCACCGGCCCGACGACCGTACCGACCAGGTCAGGGGCAGCGTGGACGCGGTGCTGCTCGCGGCCCACCTCGCGCCGCTCACCACCCGCATCGGCCTGGTCCCGACCACGAACGTCACCCACACCGAACCTTTCCACCTGGCCATCGGCATCGCCACGCTCGACCACGCAAGCAAGGGCCGCGCCGGCTGGCGCCCGCAGATATCCTCGCGCGCGGCCGACGCCGCCCACTTCGGCCGCCGCACCACGCCTCAGCTCACCGACGACGACGTGACCGACCCGGAGCTGATCGCAAAGCGACTGCGCGGACTCTTCGCGGAGGGCGCCGAGGTGGTGGAGGCAGCCCGACGGCTCTGGGACAGCTGGGAGGACGACGCGGAGATACGGGACGCGGCGACAGGCCGCTTCCTCGACCGGGACAAGGTCCACCACATCGACTTCCGGGGCACGAACTTCAGCGTGAAGGGCCCTTCGATCACCCCGCGCACGCCTCAGGGCCAGCCGCTGGTGGTGAGTCTCGCGCACGCCTCCACGCCGTACGAGTTCGCGGCTCTCAGCTCCGACCTCGTCCTCATCACGCCGCACGACCGGGCGGGCACGGTGGCGATCCTCGCCCAGGTCGACGAGGCGGTGAGGCGCACCGGCAGGGACGTGAACAGCCGGCCGCTCAGGACCTTCGCCGACCTCCTCGTCCTCCTGGACGACGAGCCGGGAGCCGCCGCCCGGCGGCGGGCACGCCTGGACGAGGCGGCCGGTGCCGAACTCGGCTCGGACGCCGAGATGTTCACCGGCACGCCCGGCGAACTGGCCGACCTGCTGCTCGACCGGCGCTCCGCGGGCCTGGACGGCTTCCGCCTGCGGCCGGGCACCCTGCCGCACGATCTGACGGCGATCACCCAGGGACTGGTCCCGGAGCTGCAACGGCGCGGGGTGTTCCGTCGGGAGTACGAATCCACCACCCTGCGCGGTCACTTGCGTCTCCCGCGCCCCGTCGGCCGTTACGCGACACCGGGTTGACGAGCCACAGCGGCCAGGAGCCCGATTCCCGGACGGACACCGTGCGACGGTCCCGGGGCAGGCTCCCGTCGAAATGAGAACGAGCTGTAAGCGTTAGTCCAACACCCACTCCTCCTTTGTCCATGGGCGCGTTCACCCCGGGCGGCGCATCTTGGCGTGCACAGATGCCGTCAAGCGTCAGGAGAGCGAGCATGCACGCACAGGGCCCCGGACCGAGCCGCAGGACCGTGGTGGCCGCCACCGCACTGGCGGGGGCGGGACTGGCCCTCACGGGATCCGGATCCGCGCTCGCGGCGCAGCGGGAGACCGTGCTGCGCTCCCGCGAACTGGAGGTGCGCGTCGACCCGGACTTCCCGCGCATCGTCTCGTACACCGACCGCGCCGGGGGAGCCGTACTGCACGGGCAGGAGGACCCGGTCACCTCCGTGCTGATCGACGGGACCTCCCGAACCCCGCGGGTGACCTCGCGATCCGGCCGCGACAGGGCGTCGTACACCCTCGCCTTCGACGGCGGCACCGAGATCCGGGCCGAGATCCGTGTCACCGGCCGCAGGGTCGACTGGCGGGTCACGAGGATCACCGACACACCGGCCCTGCGGGTCGGCACGCTCCAGATCCCGTCGCTGGCGTTCCTGTCGGTACGCAGCGACCAGCCGGGCGCCGCTCTCCTCGCCGCGCGCATCCAGCTCGACAAGGCCAAGAGCGGCGACACCCTGGTCGAGCTCACGCCCGGGACCGCGCCCGACGCCGAGCCGACGGGCTGCGCTTACGCCGTCGTCGCGCACGACCGGCTGGGTGGTGCCCTGGAGACCAACACGACGTATGACAGACCCGAAAGCGTGCCCGGGGCCACCTGGGAGAACGGACGGCTGTGGCGCCAGACCGTAAGGAAGGAGGACTTCGTCAAGGCGCAGCTTGCCTGCGGGCAGTGGACGCACCGCGCCGCGACCGCGCCCCTGGACGCCACCGAGCCGCTCCCGTACGCCACCGTGATCATCACCGGTGACCGCAACGGCGACGGGGTGGTGGACTGGCAGGACGCCGCCATCGCCTTCCGCGACATCATGGTCGACCCGCTGGGCGCCGACGAGCAGCACCTGCGCGTCGTCCCGCACATCCCGTTCAACTTCGCCAGCCAGGCCACCAACCCGTTCCTCGTCACGCTCGACAACGTCAAGCGCATCTCCCTCGCGACGGACGGCCTGCGCCAGTACACGCTCCTCAAGGGCTACCAGTCGGAGGGTCACGACTCCGCCCACCCCGACTACGCGGGAAACCACAACGAGCGCGCGGGCGGCCTCGAAGACCTCAACACGCTCGTGAGCGAGGGACGCAGGTGGGGCAGCGATTTCGGCGTGCACGTGAACGCCACCGAGTCGTACCCCGTCGCGAAGGCGTTCTCCGAGACGCTCGTTGACAAGAACAACGAACAATGGGACTGGCTCGACCAGAGCTACCGCATCGACCAGCGGCGCGATCTCGTCTCCGGCGACATCATCAAGCGCTTCCAGGACCTCAGGGACGAGACCGACCCGGCCCTGAACATGCTCTACATCGACGTGTTCCGCGAGTCCGGCTGGACCTCCGACCGGCTCCAGCGGGCGCTGCGGGAGCAGGGCTGGCAGGTCACCACCGAGTGGGGCCACGGCCTCGAACGCTCCTCGGTGTGGTCCCACTGGGCCACCGAGACCGACTACGGCGGCGACACGTCCCGGGGCATCAACTCCCAGTTGATCCGCTTCATCCGCAACCACCAGAAGGACGTCTTCGCCGACAAGTGGCCGACGCTCCTCGGCATACCGCGCACCGGCAACTTCGAGGGCTGGGTCAACAAGACCGACTGGAACACCTTCTACCAGCAGATCTGGACCGACAGCCTGCCGGCCAAGTACCTCCAGGCGTACCCGGTCAGAACCTGGGGCGCCCACGAGATCACGTTCTTCGGTCCGACGAAGACGTCCGTGGACGACACCGACGGCACCCGCCGCATCACCACGGACGGCCGGGTCGTCTACGAAGAGGGACGCTACCTGCTGCCCTGGGAGCCGCGCGAAGCCACCGACCCCGACCGGCTCTACCACTACAACCCGGCAGGCGGCAGCAGCACCTGGCGGCTGCCACGCGGCTGGGCCGGCCGGGCGGAGGTCTCCGTTTACCGGCTCACCGACCAGGGCCGGGTGTACGTCCGTGAGGTGCCCGTCCGCTCCGGCCGCGTCACCATCGAGGCCGAGGCGAAGCAGCCGTACGTCGTCCATCGCAACCGGACACCCGCGAACCCGGACCCGGAGTGGGGGCAGGCGACACCGCTCCACGACCCGGGCTTCAACTCCGGTTCCCTGGACGGCTGGAACGTCAGCGGGCCGGCGTCCGTGGAGCTGAGCGCCCTCGGCGACTACGAACTGGTCGTCGGCGCCGGCCCGGCGGCGGCCGTCGGCCAGCGGCTCGCCCGCCTCGCACCAGGCGCCTACGCCGCGTCCGTACAGGTGGAGGTGGGGGACGACGCGGGGGAGCGGCGACGAGCCGCGCTCACCGTGCGCACCGCCGACGGAACCACCACCGAGAACTGGACGGACTCCTCCACCGCCGTCAACTTCGTCGCGGCGGACCGCAAGCACGACACCCGCTTCCAGCGCATGTTCACGTACTTCACCGTGCCGGACGGCGGAGGCCCGGTGGACCTCACCCTGCGCACCGAGGAAGGGGGTGCCAGGGTCCGCTTCGACAACGTGCGGATCGTCGCCGCGCAGCGCACCACCAAGGCCGGAGCCGTGGCCTTCGAGGACTTCCAGCACGTGCCCCAGGGCTGGGGCGCCTTCGTCAAGGGCGACGCGGGCGGCTCGACGGACCCCCGCACCCACATCGCGCAGCGGCACGCCCCGTTCACCCAGCGCGGCTGGAACGGCAAGGCGATCGACGACGTCGTCGACGGGACCCAATCGCTCAAGTCGCGCGGTGAGAACGACGGCCTGGTCCACCGCACCGTGCAGCACACCGTCCGCTTCGAGGCGGGAAAGCGCTACCGGGTGACCTTCCGGTACGAGAACGAGAAGGCCGGACAGTACGCGTGGATCACCGGGGTCGACGCGCCGTCCTCCCGCGAACTCGACCGCAGGGACCTTCCCGTCGCCACCTCACCGGCCGTACTGAGCTACGAGTTCACCGCGCCGCCCGAGGGCGAGACCTGGGTCGGCCTGCGCAGGACCGGCGACGACGGGACGGCGGAATTCGTCCTCGACTCCTTCGAAGTGCGCGAGGCGTGACGGGCAGGTGAGAGCAGCCACGGACAAGGGGTAGAGCCGCGGATGGCCGGCCCTGGCAAGGGCCGGCCGTCCTTGGCTTCCGGGCGCACCCCTCAGCCGAGAGTCAGCAGGGGTTCGCCCGAGCGCTCCAGCTCCAGGACCCACACCTCGTTCACACCCTCACGCAGCACGGTCCCGGGAACGTACAGGGACTCCTGGGGCCCCACGCTCCAGTAGCGCCCCAGGCAGAAGCCGTTCACCCACACGAAGCCGCGCTCCCACCCCGGCAGGGTGACCCCGGCGTCGCCCGCACCGCGCACCTCGAAGGTTCCCCGGAAGAGACCTGCGACGGCCGTTTCCGGAGAACGGAACGGAACCTTCCCCAGTGCGTCCGCCCCCTCGATCGCGTCCAGGGCCAGCCCCCGCGCCCGCACACCGTGCAGGTACTGCCGCTCGTGCAGGACCCCCCCGGTGATCCCCTTCGGCTCGGCGAGACGCGGCCCGTAGTTGACCCGCCCCAGCGACTCCACCCACAGCTCCACCGCGGCCGGCCCGGCGACCGGCTCGTCCAGCTCCGTGTACGAGGCGGCCTCGGCGGGGCCGCCGCCCAGCACCCCCGCCCGCGCCCCGTCGACGTACACCACCGCCCGGTCCCGCAGTCCGGTCACACCCAGCGGATACGGCCGGCGCGGCCCCGGTACCTCCACCCGGTAGCGGACCACACCCCGGTCCACCCCCAGCTCCTCGAACGTCGGCGGCATCGGCCACTCCGCTTCCGGACCGCCAAGGGTGTCCATGACATCACTCAGAGGTGCCCACTCCACGAGCTCCGCGTGCACCGGACCGGTCAGTGCGGCGGGCGGAGCCGGCATCTCGGGCAGTGGGGCACCACCCTCCTGGTGAAGCGCGAGGACGTCCCGGAACAGCCAGAACTTCTCCGTGGGACGGCCGTACTCGTCGATGGGGGCCCCGTAGTCGTACGACGTCACGATCGGCTGGAGCTCCCCGCCGTGCATGTCCCCGGAACGGTTCGCCCCGGACCATCCGCCGAAATTCGTACCGCCGTGAGCCATGTAGAAGTTGACGGACGCACCGCAACGAAGGATCTCCTCCAACACCGCGGCCGCGTCCGCGGGATCCCGTACCACCGGCTCCGCACCCCAGTGCCCGAACCACCCGCACCAGAACTCCATACACATCAGCGGCCCGTCCGGACGGTGCCGCCGCAGCGCCTCGAAACCCTCCCGTGCCCCCGAACCGAAATTCACCGTCGCCAGCACGCCCGGCACCGAACCGCCCGTGAGCATGTGGTCCTCCGGCCCGTCGGACGTGAACAGCGGCACCGTCACACCGAGCTCGCTCAGCATCTCCGCGAGACGGCCCAGATACACCTGGTCGGAGCCGTAACTGCCGTACTCGTTCTCGACCTGCACCATGATCACCGGGCCGCCCCGGTCGATCTGGCGCCGCACCACCTGCGGCAGCAGCCGCCGGAACCACCGCTCCACCTGCCCGAGGTACTCCGGATCGCGGGTCCGCACCCGAGTGCCCAATGCCCCCGTCAGCCAGGACGGCAGACCGCCGTTCTCCCACTCGGCACAGATGTACGGGCCCGGCCGCACGATGGCCCACAGCCCCGCAGCTTGCGCGGCGTCCAGGAACCGCCCCAGCGCCTCCACGTCGTGAAGGCGCCCCTGCTCCGGCTCGTGAAGGTTCCACGGGACGTACGTCTCCACACAGTTCAGCCCCATGGCACGCAGCATCGCCAGTCGGTGTCCCCATTGGCCCTCGTGCACCCGAAAATAGTGCAGGGCACCCGACAACAGCCGTACGGGCCGCCCGTCCAGCTCGAAATCCCGCTGACCCACCGTGAATTCAGCCATGGTCCCCCGCCTCTCGTTCCACCACCACCCCCACCTCATCCCCTGGCGGCGGAGCCGTCCATGGACAAAGATCAGCGATGTTTGGACACAACGGAACGCCGACGAGTCGGGCGGGGAGGAAACGGAAGCGGATGTACCACACCTGGATGCGCTATTTCACGCCGAGCGCCACCCACCTCAAGCTGGGTCTGGTCTGCCTCGGAGTCGGTCTCCAGCACGGCACACTGCCCAGCGTCGGACCCCGCACCCTCGACCACCACGTCGCCGTCGTCATCAGCGCGGGCAGCGGCTGGTACCGCTGTCCCGACGGCAGACGCACCCCCGTGAGCGCCCCCGCACTGATATGGCTCGTACCGGGCGTCCCGCATCACTACGGCCCCGACCCCGTCACCGGGTGGGACGAGAGCTTCGTCGACTTCACCGGCCCCGCCACCGCCCCGTACACCGAACTCGGCTACATCGAACCCGACCGCCCGGTCGTCCCCCTCGCAGACACCGGGTCCGCCCGCGCCGCCGTGAGCCGTATCGCCCGCGCGGCCCGTATCGGCAACCCGCTCCTGGAAGTCGAGACCGGCGCCGCCGTGCATGAACTGCTCGTCGCCCTGCGCCGCTCCCGCGCCGACGTCGGAGCCGACGGAGACCCCGTGCTCAACGCCCTCGCCCGGGACGCCTTCCAGCCCCTGTCCGTCGCCGAACACGCCTCCCGCCACGGCATGACCACCGCCGAGCTGCGCACCGCCGTACGCCGCGGCGCCGGATGCAGCCCCAAGGACTACCTCCTCGGCATCCGCCTCGGCCGCGCCAAGGAACTCCTCGCCGCCACCGAGCTCCCCGTCGCCGCGGTAGCCCGCCGAGTCGGCTACGACGACCCCGCCTACTTCTCCCGCCTCTTCGCCCGACGCGTCGGTATGGCCCCGGTGCGCTTCCGAGACCAGCAGGGCCGGGCGGTCCCCGGCGGCTGGAGCCATCAGATCCCGGATCCCGAGCACCCCCCGACCATCGCCACCCCGCCGGCATGAGCTCCGGCTCCGCGACAACGACCCGTGCCCTCACAAGGCGCCCTCGACCGTGGTGCACCGCGTCGTCCGGTGCGTATCCGCTCGGTCTCCGGGGCTGCAGACCTCGCAGGAGCGGGAGCGGGAGCGGGAGCAGGAGCAGGAGCAGGCAGCCGTTCACTGGCCATGGCGCGATCGCACGATCCGGTCCGGACAGCGGAACGGCTTCGGTCTCCCGCCTGCCTCACCCGGTAGGCATGACCGGAGGGCAACCAGCGCCGCGGGGCGGGACCTTCAGCGAGATCAGGTAGGCGTCGATCACCATCTGTGCGCAGGGGCTGCTGTTGTACGTGCCGTGGCCCCAGCCCTCGTAGGTGTGCAGGACCGCGCTGCTGCCGAGCTGCTCGGCCACATGGGTGGCCCAGTTGTAGCCGGACGCCGGGTCGTGCACCGAGTTGGTGAGCAGTACGGGCCTGCTGGTCCTCACCTTCAGCCGGTGCTGCGGATTGTCCGGCTCGGGTGCGCCGAGGCAGGCCGAGACGGACATCAGGGCGCGGGGGTACTTCATGTCCGGGGCGATCCTGCTGATACGGCGCAACTCGTGCGCGTACCCTTGGTAGCCGCGTACCGGCAGACTCCAGTCCTGACAGAAGATCTCGAACGGATTCGTCCCGAGCGCGAGCTCGGGCCCGTCCTCGGTCGTTCCGGAAGCCTGTATGGCCCCCGGCCTGCTCTCCTTCAGCCCGCGCAGGTAATCGCCCAGCCTCGCCCACGCGGGGTCGTACAGCCGCTTCATCACCATGACGTTGAGGTCGAACGGGGGCAGTACCGTGCCGTTGTCCGACAGCTCCCCCCGCTCGGCGCGGTCCAGCAGATCCCCCCAATATGCCCGCACATCCGAGCCGTACAGGGCACAGCTCTTGGTCCGTTCGCACCACGCCACGAACTCGTCGAAGGAGTCCTGGAGGGTGGCGGCCTGGGTGGAGAGGAACTCCCTCACGCCCAGGCTGTGGTCCACCACGGCCTCCAGGACCAGGGCACGGACCCGCTTCGGATACTCCTCCGCGTACTGCTCGCCGAGCAGCGTGCCATACGAACTGCCGTGGAAGGTGAGGGACTTCTCGCCGAGAGCTGCCCGGACGGCGTCGAGGTCCTTCACCATGCTGAGGGTGTCGACGTGGTCGAAGAGTCCGTTCTCGGTGTTCTTCCTGCAGTCCTCTCGCAGCTCACGGTTGTACTCCGCCGTGGCATCGAACTCGGCCCGGCTCTTCATGACCGGCGACGGACGCCTGTCCAGGAGCTCTTGCGAGCAACGGATCGGGTTGCTGAGCCCCACGCCGCGCGGATCGAAGCTGACGATGTCGAACCGGCTGCGGAGGTTGTCGCTGAAGCGGCTCATACCGCCCTTGCCCACGATCCGGTTCACGCCCGAATCCCCGGGCCCGCCTGGCCCGAACACCATGGAGCCGACCCGGGCACCGGGGCCCGTGGCCCTGCGACGGGCGAGCTGGAGGTCGAACCGCACCCCGTCCGGATCGCCCCAGTCCACCGGCACCGAAAGCGCGCCGCACTCCGCCGAGACATCGTCCTCGCACGGCTTCCACGCGATGTGCGAACCCGCCCCGGCGGGCCCCGGCACCCACCGCTCACCCGCCGCTCCGCCCGCCCCTCGACCCGGCGCCCCGCCGGCGGTCTCCACGCCCGCGAAACTGACCGTTACGGCCAACACCGCACCCCAGGCAAGGTGCGACCGCCCTCTCCGGCGACGGCTGCCCCGTTCACCCGATGCATGAATTTTCACCACAGCATCTGCCCCTCACTCCGTCCGAGGTTCCGAGCATCGTCCGCGCGCGCTCCGCCCGGTATCCGGCAAGACCCTGGGCCGGCCCCTAGGGTCTCTCGTTTGGATCGGGCCGAAACGAGAGGCCCTAACGGCTGTCCCTCGACGTTCAACGGGCCGCCCGGGGCACGGCCGAGCGGTAGCCGTGGCGAATTGCCGGGGCCTGCCGAGCGGTCTCACGAGGCCGGCACCGCGCCAATTCGCGCGACATGACGTGATAGCTCTGCGACGCTACGGGGGCCCGGGACTGCTGCCTGGTACGAACAACCAACGCCGGCAAAGAGGATTGGCGATCGATGAGTTTCACGCTTGAGGGACCGACTCTGGAAGGCACGCTCGTGCGCCTGGAGCCACTGGGACATCAGCATGGGCCAGACCTGGCCGTGGCGGGGGAAGAGGACCGGAGCTCGTACCGGTTCACCTGGGTGCCCACGGCGGCTGAGGTCGGGGGATACATCGATACCCAACTCGCCCGTTCCGCTGCTGGGATGCTCGCCCCGTACGCACAGGTGGAGCGGGCGTCGGGGCGGGCGGTCGGAGTCACGGCCTACTGGGATCCGCGGCTGTGGCCGACAGGAGACAGTCTGTGCGCGATCGAGGTCGGTTTCACCTGGCTCGCGGCCTCGGCGCAGGGCACAGGGGCGAACACCGAAGCCAAGTACCTGTTGTTCCGCCACGCGTTCGAGAGCTGGGGAGTGGAACGGCTCGACTTGAAGACGGACGCGCGCAACAGCCGCTCGCGAGCCGCGATCGAAGGGGTTGGTGCACACCTCGAGGGCGTGCTGAGGAGCTGGTCCCGGTCGTGGGCACCCGGCGAGGACGGCCGGCTCCGTGACTCCGCGATCTTTTCGATCACCGCAACGGAGTGGCCGGACTGCCGGGTGAGGCTCGAACAGCGAATCGCTCGCGGCCTCGAACGCAGGCAATCAGCGGCAGATCTCCCCACCTCGGTCTAGGAGTTGTCC